>DHMZ01000097.1 GCA_002406055.1 Spirochaetales bacterium UBA4629 | reverse complement strand
ACAATAACGACTTAAATAGGCCTATATGTATTGATGATTATAGTTGCTTCTTCTTTTTTGGTTATAGACTTATCCATAGCTTCTTTAAGGATGAAGTTTTGTGCTTCTTTTTCGCTCATCTTCATATCTTCAATTAGAATCCATTTTGCCCTATTTACTAGTTTTATTTCCTCCATCTTCTCTTCTACTTTCACTTTTTCTTCTTGCATTAGTTTTATTTTGTCAGATGAAGTAATAATCCATTTCTTGGCTATTTCTAATGTTTGTATGCTTACTGGCTTTTTAAGACTAAAGACACCGCTATTAGAGAGCTTAGCTTCAACTTCGCAATAGAGGTTGCTAGGCGAAAGAAGAAGTACAGATGTGAGATTATTTTTTCCTATTTCGAGAGACAAAGAGAGACCACTATCATCAACAAGTGGGCTATTTATAACTACAATATCGAATTGTCTAAATAGTAATGCTCGCCTAGCTAAAAGCGCACTATCAACAACCTTTACAGGATAAAACTTATTTCCAGGAAAAAGAGAAGAGATAAAAGGTGTAAAGCTATTTGAACTATTTACTACTAGAACAGAATATATTCTTTCTAGCATTCTCTTTCCTTAGTTTAAGTAATAGTCTAGTACGTCACTAGGTAGGACTCTCTTTAAAAATTCACTCTTTCTCGCTTCTTCTTTAGCTTCTTCTAATGAGAGAGGGAGCAGAAGAGACCTATCTAAATTAGTAGTAGAAGAGAGAAGATTGTAGTCAACGTTCTCCTTTGCTTCTATTTTTTCTTCTATCCCTTCTATTGCTGCGTAAATTAGCAATGCGTATGCGATATAAACATTTGCAGTGCTATCAGGAGAACGAAGCTCAGCTCTTACGTATTTTCCTTTTGCAGCAGGTATTCTTATTAACTGCGATCTATTTCCATATGAAAATGAAATATACTTTGGGGCTTTACATCTACCAAGTCTTTTATATGACTCTTCTGTAGGGTTAAAGAAAAGAGTCATCTCTTTAACATATTTGAGAATTCCACCAATAAGATATGAAAGAAGATTATCCCCTTCACCTTTTACAGAAATATTAATATGCAGTCCATTTCCTGGCTCATTTTCTAAAGGCTTAGGTGAGAACTCTGCCCATAATCCATTACGCTCTGCTACAGTTTGAACAGCAAGGCAGAATGACCTGCTGTTATCGGCACTGCGCATAGCATCAGAATATGTAAAATCAATTTCATTCTGTCCAGGTCCCTCTTCATGATGGGAAGCTTCTGGGGTAATTGCTAAATCCTCTAGCATTAAGCATATTTCTCGTCTAATTTGATCACCTTTATCATATGGCGTTGGACTCATGTAGCCGGCCCTATCAATTGGGAAAGATGCTCTTGTGCCATCTTCTTTTAAAGGAAAGAGATAAAACTCGTATTCAGAGCCAAAAGAAAAAGAAAGCTTCTTCTCTTTTGCTTTATTAATGGCATCAAGAAGAATACGCCTACTATCTGTTGAGACAGCCTTTCCATCTTTATCTACAACGAAGCAAAAAAACTTAATAGCCTTACCTTGGTCTGGCCTCCATGGAAGAAGAGTAAGCGTATTAAGCGAAGGCTTAAGAAAAAGATCTGAATGTATATTGTCTCCGTAAAACCCTTCAATTGCAGAGCCATCAAAGGCAATACCATACTCTATTGCCCTCTCCATCTCGCTTGGCATAATAGTTACTGTGCGAGAAGAACCTAAGATGTCGACAAACTCTAAGAATATGAAAGAAATATCCTCTTCTTTTACAAACTCTAAAACTTCGTTTTTCGTATATTCCATTGTCATATAATGCACTAAGTAAAAAAAAAGAAAAAGGAATTTCGGAAAATCTGTTGACAAAAATTACGTAAAAAAACTATGCTCTCGTCAACAAGGCAAAGGCGTCTTGGCGAATAGCTAAGATTCCCTTGCCTTTTTTTATTTATTTTTTTGGAGGAACAAATGGATACAATATCTTCTATTTTTGGTTCATTAGTTTTTAACAGAAAGGTTATGAAAGAGAGACTTTCTGATGAAGTCTATAGTTCGTTAATAGCTACAATTGAAGAAGGAAAAGAGCTTGATTTATTCTGTGCTAATGCTGTTGCAGAAGCTATGAAGAATTGGGCTATAGAAAATGGAGCTACTCACTTTACTCATTGGTTCCAGCCTTTAACTGGCATTACGGCAGAAAAGCATGATTCATTTATTTCTCCAACTAAAGATGGCTCTGTCATAATGAAGTTTTCAGGAAAAGAGCTTATTAAAGGAGAGCCTGATGCCTCATCATTCCCTTCAGGAGGATTAAGAGCAACCTTTGAAGCACGAGGCTACACGGCATGGGACCCAACAAGCTTTGCTTTTCTGAAAGATAAGACTCTTTGTATACCAACTGTCTTCTGTTCATACAAAGGAGAAGCTCTAGACAAGAAGACACCTCTTTTGAGAAGTATGGAAGCTATAAACAAAGCTTCACTAAGAATACTAAAGCTCTTTGGGAATAAAGATGTTAAAAGCGTAAAAACAAGCGTAGGACCAGAACAAGAGTATTTCTTAATAGATAAATCTCTTTATCTTAAGAGAGAAGACTTGATTTATACCGGTCGAACCCTTTTTGGCTCACAGTCGCCAAAGGGGCAGGAACTAGAAGATCACTACTTTGGATCTATAAAGCCAAGAGTTCTTGCCTTTATGGAAGACTTGAATGAAGAGCTGTGGAAACATGGAATATTAGCCAAAACAGAACACAATGAGGTTGCTCCATCCCAGCATGAAATGGCACCAATTTATACAACAACAAACATTGCTGCAGACCACAATCAATTAACTATGGAGCTTATGCAGAAAGTTGCTGATAGACATTCTCTCGTCTGCCTTTTACATGAAAAACCATTTAGCGGAGTAAATGGATCAGGTAAACATAATAACTGGTCAATTGCAACAGATACAGGTGTTAATTTACTATCTCCTGGAGATACACCATATGAAAACGCACAGTTTTTGCTCTTCCTTGTTGCAGTAATTAAGGCTGTTGATGAATATCAAGATTTACTAAGAATTAGTGTAGCAACAGCTGCTAATGACCATCGTCTTGGCGCAAATGAGGCACCTCCTGCAATAATTTCAATATTCTTAGGAGATGAGCTTGAAGAGATTATTGAGTCAATTGAAAATGATTCTCTCTATTCAGGAAAAAAGAAAAAGACAATGCTTCTTGGCGCTGAGGTTCTTCCTAAGTTTATAAGAGATACGACAGACCGCAACAGAACAAGTCCTTTCGCTTTTACTGGTAACAAATTTGAATTTAGAATGCTTGGTTCGTCCTCTTCAATTTCTGATGTTAATACATATCTCAATAGTGCTGTAGCATCAACCTTAAATGGTTTTGCATCAAAGCTTGAAGAGAGCCAAGACTTCGAAAAAGATCTTCATACTTTAATTAGAGATACAATCATTCAACATAAAAGAATTATCTTTAATGGCAATGGATACGACGAAGAATGGGTTAAAGAAGCAGCAAGAAGAGGACTTTCAAACTACAAAACAACTCCAGATTGTGTTCCTCACCTACTTGATAAGAAGAACGTTGACCTCTTAACAAGTGAGCATATCTTCTCAGAAAGCGAGATTAAGAGCAGAACAGAGGCTACTCTTGATAGCTATGCAAAGACTGTAATGATTGAAGCAAATACTATGCTTGATATGGTAAAAAAAGACTATTTACCTGCAATAAGCAAATATACAACGGTACTTCTTTCTGCCTTAGAGAAGAAATCTTCCTTCGGCCTTGAAGGTTCACTAAGTTATGAGAAAAAGACTATCTCTCGTCTATCTACTCTTTCAGATAAGATTATGGCTTTATCAGAAGAGTTAGATAAACTAGAGGCTAAAGAAAAGACTATGAAAAAAGAGGAAGAAAAGGCCTTCTTTGTTCGTGATGAAATACTACCAAAGATGACAGAACTTAGAGCTAATGTTGACGAAGCAGAGACTATTTGTGATCGCTCTTATTGGCCACTTCCATCGTATGGTGAACTACTATTTTCAGTGAGGTAATTAAATGTGTTCTATAATGGCTCTTCAGTCTCCAACAATTAGTAAGGATGAGTTTACTCGTGCTTTTAACAAAACACTCTCGCGTGGTCCAGATTGCACACGTGTTATTCAAGAAGATAACACAATAATGGGCTTTCATCGCCTATCAATTATGGGTCTAAATGAAAAGGGTATGCAGCCCTTCTCTTTAGGCAAATCAAAAGTTATCTGCAATGGTGAAATATATGGTTTTGAAAAAATAAAAGTAGATTTAGAAAAGAAGGGCTATAGCTTCTCTTCAACATCTGATTGCGAAGTATTATTACCACTATGGAAGGAATATGGAACGAAAATGTTTTCGCTCCTTGACGCTGAATTTGCTCTTATCATATATGACGAAAAGACAAAGAGCTTAGTTGCTGCTCGTGACCCTATTGGAATAAGACCACTCTACTATGGCTATTTGAAAGATGATAACATTGTCTTTGCATCTGAACCTAAGAACCTAGTAGGCTTAGTTGATAAAATTCTTCCATTTCCTCCTGGAAAGTATTACTACAAAGGTGAATTTGTAACCTACTGTGAGATATGGAAAAGTGAAAAAGAGATAGACACAACAGAAGAAGACGCAGAGAAACATATAAAAGAACTCTTAATCAAAGGTGTTGAGAAGCGCCTTGTCTCTGATTCAAAAGTTGGCTTTCTTCTCTCTGGCGGACTAGATAGCTCTCTTGTCTGTGCTATTGCGCAAAAGTTTTCAAAAACACCAATAAAGACATTTGCTATTGGAATGGAAGGCGATGCTATCGATTTAAAGTATGCTAAAGAGACAGCAGATTACTTACACACAGATCATACCGAAGTTATAATGACAAAGGACGAGGTACTGTCATCACTTGAAGATGTAATCTATCTTCTTGGTACCTATGACATAACTACAATTAGAGCTTCGATGGGTATGTATCTTGTATGTAAATACATTCATGAAAACACAGATTTAAGAGTAATCCTCACAGGTGAAATATCTGATGAGCTCTTTGGTTATAAATACACAGATTTTGCCCCATCTCCAAGTGAATTCCAAAAGGAAGCAGAAAAGAGAATCAGAGAGATACACATGTATGACGTATTACGTGCAGATAGATGCATAAGCGTAAACTCGCTTGAAGCAAGAGTCCCTTTCGGAGACTTAGCATTTGTTAAATATGTTATGGCATTAAATCCAGAATTGAAGATGAATAGACATAACAAGGGTAAATATCTTTTAAGAAAGGCATTCGAAGGTGATTATCTACCACAAGACATTCTTTATAGAGAAAAGGCAGCATTCTCCGATGCTGTTGGTCACTCAATGGTAGATTATCTAAAAGAAAAAGCCGAGAAGACTTATACAGATGAAGAGTTTGAAGAAAAGAGAAAGAAGTATACTCATGCTCAGCCTTTTACTAAGGAATCACTACTCTACAGAGAAATATTTGAAAAATACTATCCCGGACAAAGTGACATGGTCGTTGACTTCTGGATGCCAAATAAAAAGTGGAAAGGTTGTGATGTCAATGATCCTTCTGCTCGTGTTTTATCTAACTATGGTGCAAGTGGTGTATGATGATTTAACTCTAGGGTTTGAGCTCTAGAGTTTTTTATTTTCCATTTTTACATTAGGATATTTTTATGTTCGATTCGCATTGCCATATAGGAATAAAAAGCAATAAAGGTTATGTATGTACATCTAAAATAGAAGAGTACACCTTTTCTTCTAATTTCAAATACTTCTCATGTGGACTTCTTCCTGGAGAAGAAGGAGATATATCTCTTTTAGAAGAATGGGCAGAAAAAGGCTATGGAATTGGTGAAGTTGGACTCGATAGACGCTTTGGAGAGAAAGAAAAACAGATTAAGAGATTTATTCTTGCTATAAAAATAGCAAAAAAATATGACGCACTACTTACAATTCATGCTGTAGGAATGACAGATTTACTTCTTTCTATTTTAAAAGAAGAAAAGCCAAGGAGATTTATAGTTCACTCTTTTTCGTCTAGCACAGAAGTTGCAAAAGAAATAATGAAGCTCGGTGGAGTTATTTCTCTTTCACCTAATGTTGAGAAAACTAAGCATTTTAATAGCTTAGTTTCATCTCTCCCCTACTTCCTTACAGAAACTGATTTACCAACTGGTGAAGAGGAAGAAAAAGTTCTCAAAGAATGGAATAAAAAACTCTCAATAATGCTTGAGAGAGATATAGAAAAAGAGAGTGAAGAACTTTTTTTTAAGATTTTTTAAAAATTTTTCGATTTTTGCTGACATATTTTCAATTTTTTTCGCTTAAGAAATATAGGAGAAAAAAATGAAAGGAAAAATTATCAGTTTTTTAGTAATCGTTTTAGCAGTTTTATTCGTCTTTACATCCTGTTCCCCTCAAGAAGAAAGAGAAACAGCAAATGTAAATTTCTCTCTCATTCCTGATAGAGCAAGAACAATTAAGCCAGATGATACTGACATTGTTGTCACTAAGTATGTCTTTACTCTTACCGGGACTAAGACATATTCAAAATCCTTTGAATATGACAAAGGTGGTGTTTATACTCTTATTGGTATTCAACCTGGTAATTACACAGTAAAGGTTCAAGGAAAAAATGCAAAAGACCAAGTTATTGCAGAAAATAGCAGTACACACTTCTTTGTCCGTGGTGATAACTCACTAAAAATCTCACTCAATACACTCTATGGAACTGGAACTGTAAATTTAAGCGTAATATGGAATAAAAATTCCTATAATAAAGTTCCTACTCTATCTTTATCTGTCATAAATGAAAAAGGAGAAAGCGTAACTATTCCAGAAAGTGCTATTAATCTATCTGACAAAGCTAATGGCAATGTTCAGATCAATCATTCCCTTCCAAGTGGCTCATATATCTTTATTTTCACACTTAAAGATGGAGAACAGACTCTAATCGGCTACACAGAGGTAGTAAGAGTAAGTAATAGAGTAACAACAAGTGGTACTATCGACTTTAAAAAAGGAGGAGATGTAGACAATAAAGTGGGTATACTAGACAACACCACTAAACCAATTGAAGCTACTTTAACATTAACAAAGACTGCTAATAACCAAGTTAAATGCGATTTGAATTTTACATACCTCCCAGAGGGTATAAGTGAAAGTGACGTAACTATTACTTGGTATAATGAGGACTTTGAGTGTGAAGCAGGAAAAAATAAAAAGAGCTATACCTTTTTATCTCTTCCTGGAACAAGTCGCATTACTGCAGTCTTTAAGTCAACAAAGACAGGAAGTATGGGAGCCGTATCTGACTATTATACTAACGAATAGAAACAAAATAGCCACTAGAAAACTAGTGGCTAAACTAATAAGATTACTTTTTCTTATGTCTCATTGCTCTGAGCTTTTTCTTTCTCTTATGAGTCGCAATCTTATGCTTTTTTCTTTTTCTTCCGCAAGGCATTTTTGAATGCTCCTTATTCCAATTGGATTAGTGTAATTACCGTTCTATTATGATTATTCAAACAAATAGAGTCAATACGCTTTATGCTTTTTCGCAGAACAAACGCATGAAAGGTTNNATTTCATGCGTTTATTCTGTGCTTTTTCGATTATACAACTATGTTCTTTAGTCTTTGTACTATAGTTGATTCCAACAAGAATAATATTACCTTTATAAGATTCTAATGAATAATAGTATTCTTTATCCTTTATTTGCTTGATAGCACCGTATGCACTCTTATCTTTTTTTAGTTCAATTACTATTGGACTTCTATTTTTATCATATGGAATAAAAACACAATCAGCATAACCTTTTCCCGTAGGGAGTTCTGAATAGATATTGTAATATGTTTGGGCATAGAAAAATGCAAGTCTAATAACACTTAAAAAAGCACCTTCATTGTTGTATGTCATATTACTTGTTATTTCCATATGAATTCTCTCAATTTGCTTTGCAACACTTTCATTGTCAAAGCGATAAACATCATCTAATAGCTTTTTTGATCTTCGTATTATTTCCACTACATGAAAATAGTCACTTTCGTCTTCAATAGAATTAATCCATTCTTTTTTTATTTCATAATTTGGAATGTAACACTCTTCATTTTGTTCATTGTATGCTAGATACCCAAGGTGAATTAGATAAGTAAAGACATCATCCTTTGACTTAAAAGCATCTAATGAATTTTGAAATTTTGAAGTATTAACTTTAATACTTTCTCCACTTAGCATTTTAATTACATCATCTTTAATTCCGCTAAAATCCAAAAGAATATAATCCTTTATTGACTCGAAAGAACCTGTTTGCGTCCAATAATCATCATATCTATGATTTAGCATAGCAGATACAACAGATGAGGGAGAATACAATTCATAACTATCCAAATTATATCCATTGTACCATTTTGAGCATTCAGAATAACTCATCAAATACTTATTACATAGATCATTGCATTCAGCAGAAGTAAAGCCAGTATATTCAGCCAAAGGTCCAGCATTAAGCATTGTATACTCATTAAAATTATTCAATTTCGAACCTACTTTATCTTTAATAATAGGAAGAATTCCCGTTATATAGACCAAAGCTAAAGCTGGAGATAGATCTGAATTTTTAAATAAACCATTTAAGAAACGTAGAAATGAACTCTTTACGTCGCAATTTGTTTTTTCACGAATTAAAACATCATATTCATCGATTATGATTACAAATGGTATTTTGGTTTCAAGATAAGACTGCATTAAACAATCAGCAATAGAATCACAATCGCTATAATCAATGAGAGGAAAAGTCTTTATAAAATCCTTTTTTATTTTTTTCTCCAACCAAGAAACAGTATTTTCAGGATAAATACTATAAAAGGCACCCATATCAAATTTAAGGACATTGAACTTATTTAAGTATAAATAATCTGATGAAATCTTAAGAGACGAAAAAAGTTCTTTCGAGTCACACCCAATAGAATAATAAGAAGCAATCATGTTTCCTGCCATTGATTTGCCAAAACGTCTAGGTCGCGATACAGAAACAAATTTATTCTCTGTTTTTATAACTTTATTTAGTTGATGAATTAACATTGACTTATCAACATAAATATCGCTATTAAGACTCTCTTTAAAATTATCATTACCAGGATTTACATATACTCCCATTTGTATACCTCATTTTATATTGTATCATATAAAAGAAAGGAAGCATCTTTCAACTTGTTTAATCATTTAAAAAAATTCTGTTTATTCTCGAAGATGATGATTGGCCTTATTATTACTATCTTAGAGACAAAATCGCTCACAGCTTTGTAAAAGTTATTTGCTTGAGTTGAAGGATTTGACGCTAAAGTTAACAAAGCTTTTCTATACGTATAGAACAACTAAAGAGAAGGTTAAAATGAAAAATAGCAAAAACAATTCTACCTTCGAACTATAAAAATAATATGCTCTTATGTTGAAGACACACGTAATTCAATAGAGAGACTAATAGGCCATATTATTCTTCTATCAGAAGCCACAATAATATTAAAAAAGCTAGAAGTCTCCCCCTAGCTTTCGAAAGAATAAAGAAATATTAACCAACGTTTCCGTCTGTATATTTAAATACCTTTAAGAACTTTCCATCCTTTCCAATTGGCTTACCATCGACAGTAACAAGACCATCAATGGTCTTCATAGGAAGAGCAAAGAAATGATCTGGCTTAAGGTATGTTGTAATCTTCTCAGTTTCAGGCTGACCTTCATACTCTAAAACAGTTCCAACAGCAAAATCATCTGCAAAGATAACTTCACATGTAGAATGAGTTTCATCATTCTTATCAGAAGCAGCAAGAAGCATACCATAACTCTTAACGCCTCTGAAGTTTGCTGGCTTAAGATTACTTACAAGTACAATATTATGTCCTAAAAGCTCTTCCTTTGTGTAATAAGGAACAATTGAAGAAACAATTGTTCTTTCCTCTTCTTCACCTGTATCAAGCTTTAGAATGTAAAGCTTATCACCTTCAGGGTGCTTCTCGCACTCAACAATCTTACTAACTTTGAGAATTACCTTGTGTGCCCAATTCTCTAATAATGATTTTTCTTCGTCCATTTTATTATCCTTAACTACCTCAGTAGTTTTTTCATTTTTCTTCTCTTCTCTTTCTTTCTGTGAGCCAGAATACCTTTCTCTCAACTCATCGATAGTCTTATCTTCAAGCTTTGAGAATAATAGCTCGATATCAGCAATTTTGATTTCGCCCTTGAAAGAACCTACGCTATCCCATTTTAGGCCATCAGATGAAAGCATCGCTAAGATCTTCTCGCCTGTTTTTGGCATGTATGGTGTAACCATGACAGAAAGATCTCTGATTAGGTACAAGAGTGTTCTCAAAAGCTTTTTAGCTTCTTCTGGCTCTTGTGTTCTCATCTTCCATGGTTCTCCATCCTGGAATGCTTTATTGCCAATATCTGAAAGAGCAAATATAGCCCTCAGTGCATCTCGCTCCTCGGCTCTTTCCAAAAGTGAAGTAATCTCACTCTCCTTCTCTTTGATAATAGCAACTAAATCTTCTTTTAATTCACCTTCTCTGAGTCCTTCAGGATAGAAGCGTTTTACAAAAGTAAGAGTTCTATTAACAAGGTTAGATAGATTGCCGATAAGCTCTTTGTTTACCTTTTCCTGCAAGTCTTTCCATGTAAATGTAAAGTCTTGCTTTTCTGGACGGTTGTAGAACATATAGAAACGCCATACATCTGCAGGGATGCCAGTCTCTTCAACATCATTACCAAATACACCGATGCCCCTACTCTTACTAAATTTGCCACCTTCATAGTTCAAATATTCAGTAGAAGACATGTGGTATAACATTGTCCACTTCTCGCCTGTCGCAAGCAATGAAGATGGGAAAATTACAGTATGGAAAGGAATATTATCTTTACCAATAAACTGGAAGAGTTCAGTGTTTTCATTATCCCTCCACCAATATTCCCAATTATCTGTATAGTTAGCTGTTATTGAAATATAGCCAATTGGTGCATCAAACCAAACATAGAATACCTTATCTTCATATCCTTCTTTTGGAACAGGAATTCCCCACTTTAAATCACGAGTAATACATCTTTCTTGTAGACCATCTCTAATCCAAGATGAAGTTATTTGTATAGCATTCTTAGCCCAAAAACCTTCCTTGCTAGTTTTATCTATCCACTTTTCTAACATAGGCAAAGCTTTAGGTAAGTTTATATACAAATTCTTTGTCTTTCTGATTTCTGGAGTATGTCCACAAACTGAACATTTTGGGTTTATTAACTCTGTTGGATCTAAAAGTGAACCACAAGAGTCACACTGGTCTCCTCTAGCTCCTTCAAAACCACACTTAGGACAAGTTCCTGTAACATATCTATCAGCTAAAAAGCGTTTACAGTTAGGGCAATAAAGCTGTTCTGTCTCTTTTTCTGTTATGTAACCGTTTTTATCTACAGCATTAAAGATATGCTGAACAATTTCTGTCTGCTTTGGTGTGCTTGTACGACCAAAATAGTCAAAACTAATATTAAACCACTTATAAATTTCACTGTGTATTTTGTGGTATCTATCACAAAGCTCACGAGGAGTAACACCCTCCTGTAGAGCTCTTGTTTCACTTGCTGTACCATATTCATCTGTGCCACAAATGTATAGCGTTTCATAGCCACGTGAACGACAAAAACGAGCAAAAACATCTGCAGACAACACCTGAGTAAGGTTACCCAAGTGTGGAATATTATTAACATATGGAAGTGCTGATGTAATAAGTCTTTTCTTCATAAGTTTTGATTATATTTAAAGCTAGAACAAAATGAAAGATAAAAAGCAAATTAAAAAAATAATTTACTAGTCTTTAAGACAAGAAATTGGAATTACAATTACTGAGTCTTTTCTTCTATATGCGTAGGGACCTACTCCCACAATTACAGCTTTAAAAATGGGGCTATTTAATCCTTCTTTTATTAACTTTTTCTCAAGTTTATTTATGCTTTCGACTCCTTTTTCGATTAACTTCTCTCCTCCAAGTTTAATTTCAATAAGTGCATATGACCCATTTTTGAAATGTAAGACAGCATCGCATTCTAGATTATCCTTGTCTCTGTAATGAAATACTTCTGCGCCAATACTATCTGCATAAACTCGTAAGTCTCTAACAACCAAGTTTTCAAAGAAAAGCCCAAAAGACTCAAAATCATTAATAAGATCATTTGGCCCCATTCCCAAAACTGCGGTCGCAATTGACGGATCCACAAAGTACCTTGTGTCTGTTGTCCTTATCGCTGATTTACTTCTAAAATTAAGATTCCATGCTGGAGAATCTTCAATAACAAATAAATCACGTAAAGCTGTAATATATTGATAAAAAGTTGAAATGGCAAAAGTATCAAGTGCTTCATGATTAACAACATCTTTACGCATTTCTTCGTATTTAATTTGACTTCCAATCCCTCTCGCATAGGACTTAAGAACATATCTAACTCTATTTTTATCAGCTTTTACCTTTAGTGTTTTTGAGAGATCAGATTCACAAAGTGATTCAACATAATCTTTTGCCTGAAACAGTGCAGCTTTTTCACTGAGATTAATAGCCCCTGGCCATCCACCTCGAACTATCAAAAATGCTAGCCTTTCTATGTCAACATCAGAAGAACCAAAAACGCCATAATCTTTTTCTAAGAGTTTTTTTAATGAGACCTCTCCAGAAGAATCTCCCGATTCGAAAAGAGACATGGTTCTCATTTTCATTTTAGTAATTCTCCCGATTCCTGAATGCACAATTTCATCCAAATTAGTAGGAGTAGAAGATCCTGTCAAAATAAACTGGCCCATCATTCCGCGTTTATCGATTTCAAAGCGAACTGCATCCCAAAGTTTAGGCGCAACTTGCCATTCATCGATTAAACGAGGAGTTTCACCTTTTAAGAGAAGAGAAGGTTGAATATTAGCAATATTAACATACAAATCATAATTATCAGCATCCTGCATATAAATGACACTATTTGATGAGTGTAACCCAGTAGTAGTTTTTCCGCACCATTTTGCGCCTTCTATAA
>DHMZ01000060.1:6379-6539 GCA_002406055.1 Spirochaetales bacterium UBA4629 | reverse complement strand
TTTGAGAGGAGTAAGAGTGTAAATGGAGGAAAGCCAATATATAGCTTTAACATGAGGAGTATAGATGTAAAGGGATATGAGCGCTTTAATAGTGAAGGAGAGATATTAGATAACACTCCTTATCTCACAATAATAAATACATCATATCCATGGTACAAGA
>DHMZ01000060.1:0-6225 GCA_002406055.1 Spirochaetales bacterium UBA4629 | reverse complement strand
GAAATTCTCTCGTATTATAAGGGAGGAGGAGAAGGAATGTATTACGATAAAGAACAAGAATGGTTTTGATGATGAGGCAGATAAATACTTCGCCAAACACAAAGATGCACTAGAGATAATATTAAGAGAAAGGATAAGAGCTGAAGGCTTAGAAAAAGGTTTAGAGGAAGGTAAAAAGAAAGGTAAAGAAGACGGCAAACTTGAGAGTCTTATTGATCTTGTCAAAAAGAATTATCTTCCTATAGATGTTGCTATTAAAGAGTCTGGGTTAAGTGAAGAAAAATTTAAAGAAAAGCTAAAGAATAGATAGTATTTATCTTGAAATAATCCTGTTAAACCATTTAAAAAATAGAAATATATCATCAAGTGTGGAGCTAAAAACTAGCTTATATGCTTGATGATATTTTATTATCTATTGTGGGATTCTTTATAAATATCGATTAAAATTTTTTTAGGTAAAAGCTATGGATATTAAAAAAATATTAAGTGAAATGACATTAGAAGAAAAGGCTAGTCTTTGTTCTGGCCTGGATAATTGGCATACTAAAGCTGTAAAACGCTTAGGTTTGGATTCTATATTGATGTGTGATGGTCCTAGTGGCATAAGAAAAGAAAATCCAGAAAAACCTGGGACATCATTTTCAGCTATTTGTTATCCAACAGGCTCTACGTTAGCCTCTACTTTTAATCCTGACATCGCAAAAGAACTAGGTGATAGACTTGGTAAAGAGGCTATTAGTCTAGACATACATACGCTTTTGGGTCCAGCAATAAATATTAAAAGAACACCATTAGGCGGAAGAAATTTTGAATATCTCTCAGAAGATCCTTTTTTGGCAGGCTCAATTGCTGCTGAATATGTTAAGGGCGTTCAAGAGAATAAAGTTGGCGTTAGCGTTAAGCACTTTGCTTGTAACAACCAAGAATACATGAGAATGAGTACAAGCGCAAACGTAAGTGAGAGAGCTCTGAGAGAAATATACTTTCCTGCTTTTGAAAAAACAGTCAAAGAAGCCCATCCTTGGACTGTAATGTGTTCATATAACAGAATAAATGGTTGTTATTCCTCAAAGAATAAATGGCTTCTTAGTACAGTTCTTCGTTCAGAATGGGGCTTTGATGGCATTGTTATGACCGATTGGGGTGCGTTGTGTGAAAGAGTTGAGTCTCTTAAGAGTGGAACTGAACTAGAAATGCCATCTTCGAGAGGTATAAGAGATAAAGAGATTGTTAAGGCAGTCAAAGATGGAACACTCTCTATTGAAGAATTAGATAGAGCTGTTATGAGATTATTAGTTTGGATAAGTCGCTCTGAAGGAAGGAAAAAAGAGCCTTTTGATTATGTAAAAGGACATAATCTTGCAATAAAAATAGCTCAAGAAGGCGCAATTCTTTTGAAAAATGATGACAACCTATTACCATTAAAAGAGGGAGAGAAGATAACAGTTCTTGGAAGTTTTGCTAAAGAACCAAGAATACAGGGTGGTGGATCAAGTAGGGTTAATCCACACTTAGTTAAGTCTCCGTTATCTATTTTGAAAGAGAGAGCTAATGTTACATATTATCCTGCTTGGAGTGATAACGGCGAAGAATGTGACGATGAAAGAAAAAAAGAGGCTTTAGAAGCGATAAAGACTAGCGCTAAAGTTGTTATTTTTGCTGCTCTCCCAGATTCATTTGAGTCAGAAGGCTTTGATCGACATTCGCTATCTCTTCCTGAGTGCCAAAAGGACTTAATTAGAGAAGCTTCTAAGCTAAATAAAAATACTATTGTTGTTTTATTTAATGGCAGTGCTATTGAGATGGATTTTAAAGAAAGTGTAAAAGCTATTCTTGAAATGAATCTTCCCGGTGAAGGCGTTGCTGAAGCTGTTAGTTCACTTCTTTTTGGTGACATAAACCCAAGTGGAAGACTTAGTGAAACATATCCACTAAAGCTAGAAGATAATCCAAGCTACCTTAATTATCCTGGTGATGGCCGAGATTGTGATTACAAAGAGGATGTTTATGTTGGATATAGGTATTACGACACTAAAAAGATGGATGTTCTCTTTCCATTTGGCTATGGCTTGAGCTATACGACATTTGCTTTATCTGAATTAAGCGTAGAGGAAAATGAAGATGTAGTTAGCGCTAAAGTTAAGATTAAGAATACAGGAGAAAGAAAAGGTAAGAGCGTCATCGAACTATTTATAAGGCCAGGTAAAATGAGAAAAAATAGGCCACACCATGAACTAAAAGGCTTTAAAAAAGTTGAATTAGAGCCTAATGAAGAGAAGATAGTAGAATTTGCTCTTACTAGAAGAGACTTCTCTTACTGGGAGGAAAAAGTAGACTCTTGGTACGTAGAAAGTGGAGAATACACAATTGAAGTAGGATTCTCAAGTCGTGATATAAGCCTTGAAAAAACTATAACTATTACTTCAGAGCCTCTTCCATTTTTCTTAGATGAGGCTACGACACTCTCAGAAGTTATTAGCCATAACAAATTTGATAAGCTTGGCGAATATGGCAAGAAGCTCATAAAGAATCTTGATGGAAGTAAAGACGAGACAGTTCTAAAAGGAGAAGCTGCTCTTGGTATGATAAACAGCCTTCCTTTGTATTCAATCTATTCATATGAAGATTTTGAAGAGGGAACTCTAGAAAAAATAAGAGAAAGATTGAAAGAAAATTAAATGTTTCTTTAAATAGTAATTTTTCGAGAAAACATAGTTGACATTTGTTTCTTTTAATAGTAACAATATTGTTATCAAAAGTGGAGGACATATGAAAAAGCTATTTTTCCTTTGGCGCTAGTCGCCATTAAGAACTTATTTTTTTCAGAGAAAAACTATTAAAAAGGAAAAATTAAAATGAAAAAAACTATTATTTTTGTATTATGTGCTCTTCTTTCAATCACTACTATTTTTGCCATGGGAGGCAAAGAAGAAAAGGTAAATGGCAATAGCTACAAAATTGGTATTTGTAACTATGTAGATGATGCTTCTCTCAATCAGATTTGTGACAGCATAAAAAGTCAACTCGCTGAAATAGGAAAAGAAAAGGGTGTCACATTCAATATTCTTTATGACAATGCTAATGCAGACCAAAATGTAATGGCTCAGATTATTGCAAATTATACAGCAGAAAATGTTGATATGATGATTGCAGTAGCAACACCAGTTGCGATGGCTATGGAGATAAATAGCCAAGAAACAGGTATTCCTGTTGTTTTTGCTGCTGTTTCAGATCCAATTGGTGCAGGTATTGTTGAATCAATGGAAAAGCCAAATGCAAACATTACTGGTACAAGTGATAGCTTAGATACAAAAGCAATTTTTAATCTTATTTTCGCATATGATAGCTCTATTGATAAGGTTGGTCTTTTATATGACATAGGCCAAGATTCTTCTACTAAGGCAATTAAAGAAGCAAAGGCAATCCTAGAAGAGAAGGGCGTAGAGGTTGTTGAAAAAACTGGAACAACAGTAGATGAAGTTGTTCTAGCTTTAGATTCACTTATTGCATCAGGTGTTAAAGTTATTTTTACACCTTCAGATAACACAGTAATGACAGCAGAGTTATCTATATATGAAAAGATGAAAGATAGCAAAGTTGCACATTTTACAGGTGCTGATTCTTTCGCTCTTAATGGTGCTTTCCTTGGCTATGGAGTTGATTATATTAACCTAGGAAAAGAAACAGCAAATATCGTTGCTGATATCTTATTAAATAATAAGGACATATCTTCATACCCAGTTAAAACTTTCGACAATGGAACCGCCACAATTAATAGAGAAGTTGCTTCTGCTTTCGGTTATAGTGAAGAAGATTTAACTAAGCTTTTCTCTCCATATTGTACTAAGGTTCAATTTATCGATACAGCAGAGAGCTTTTAAGTATGCAAATCTTTTCTCTACTATCGACAGCATTTGAATTAGGATTAATTAATTCACTTACAGTTTTAGCATTGTTTTTGAGCTATTCAATGCTAAATGTATGTGACTTATCTACAGACGGCTGCTTCACTCTTGGAGCAGTTGTCTCTTCTGTTGTTGCACTCTCAGGCCATCCATATCTTTCAATAATATGTGCACTCCTTAGTGGTGTTCTGTCAGGGTTGGTAACGTCGCTTCTACAAACCAAAATGGGAATAGACAGTCTGCTTTCTGGTATCATTGTTAATACAGGACTCTATTCAATTAACATTGCAATTATGGGCGGATCTTCCTTGTTAAACTTAAACAAAACAGAAACAATATTTACAAAATTTAGAGGTGTTTTATCTCAAACTCCATTAGCACCTTTTTATAAGTTAATTGTTGCTCTTTTATTTATTACATTAGCTGTTTTGTTCTTGTCTTTCTTTCTTAGAACGAGACTTGGCTTAGCTATAAGAGCAACTGGAGACAATCCATTTATGGTCTCTTCTTCAAGTATTAACCCTGTTAATACAACAATTATAGGACTATGTATATCTTCTTCTTTGACAGCACTATCTGGAGCACTTCTAGCTCAAAGCCAGAAATCTGTGAATGTTAACATTGGTTCAGGAATGGTGACAATTGCTCTTGCTTCCCTTCTTATAGGAAGGACATTCTTGGGAAAAGGGGGAATAACAAAGAAAGCAATTGGTGTTGTACTAGGTTCAATTATTTTCCGCTTGGTATATACAATTGCTCTCCGTTTCAGATTACCTGCATATATGCTAAAACTTGTATCATCAGTAATTGTTATAATTGCTATCTCTGGTCCATATTTCAAGAAAAAATATCCTGAGTTAAAGAGAATGAGAGAAGCACAGAGGATAAGTAAAAATGCTTGAAATAAAGAATATATCTAAAACATTTAATAAAGCTACAGTTTTTGAAAAGGTTGCTTTGAATAATCTTAGTTTGACTGTTAATGATGGTGATTTTATTCCAATTATTGGAGCCAATGGTGCTGGAAAATCTACACTTTTCAATGCTATATGTGGTTCATTCTTAACAGATAGTGGCCGTGTTATTTTAGACGGAACAGATATTACATTAATGCCTCCACATATTAGGGCAAAGAAGATAGGACGATTATTTCAAGACCCAATGAAGGGATCTGCTCCAGGAATGAGCATTGAAGAGAATCTATATCTTGCTTCTGGCTATGGTGGATGGTTAAGTCGTCCCAAAAAGAAAGAAAGAGAAATCTTTAGAGAGAAATTAAGTCTCTTAGGTATGGGCCTTGAAGACAGAATGAATCAACCGGTAGGTTTACTTAGTGGAGGACAACGTCAGGCTTTAACTCTTCTGATGGGAACAATTAATCCACCATCTCTTCTGCTTTTGGATGAGCATACTGCAGCATTAGACCCAAGAAGTGCTGAAATGATATTAGAGCTAACAAAGAAGATTGTTAGTGAAAATAGAATTACTTGCCTTATGATTACTCATAATATGCAATCAGCTCTTGATTATGGTAATCGAACCATAATGATGAATAAGGGGACTATCATCTACGATGTAAGGGGAGAGGAACGAAGCAAACTAACAGTTCCTTTGCTTTTAGAAAAGTTTAAAGAAAATTCAGGCAAAGAACTTGATAACGACAGAATGCTAATGAATTAATAAAAAGAGGGACAATTCAAATGTGGCATGCAATATAATTGGAAGCCACATTGCCCCTGACCATTTCTTTGCAACGTAAAATAAATAATCAAAAGAATTGAGATAATAACGTTTGGTAGACAAGATAATAGAACATTCAAGGAAAAACCATATCGCGCAAATGTAAGTGCTGTTTGATTCTCAAAATGTAGAAGAGTTCTTTACTTCTTTTTGTAGATATTCTTCAATTACACTCTACATTGACCTCATAAGAGGTAAGAATTCTCATCATATTGCTGAGGCAATTTTTAAGGCTTTTGCTCGCGCAATAAAAGAAGCTATCTCTATAGATGATAAGAAGAAAAACATAATCCCCCCAAGCAAAGGAGAGCTTTAATGACAGGCATAATAGATTATGGTGTTGGCAATCTCTTTTCTCTTTATTCTTCTCTTAAACTTCTTGGCGAAGATGTTTTTATGATTAAGGAAGAAAAAGATTATGAAAAGTGCGCAAGAATTATCCTTCCTGGGGTTGTTTCATTTATTCCTGCTCGAGATAAGCTAAAAGAAAGCGGCTTGGAAGAAGGTCTATATAGAAGCGTTGAAAAAGGAAAACTTCTCCTCGGAATATGTTTAGGCATGCAGCTCCTTTTTGAGGAGG
>DHMZ01000030.1:43110-46963 GCA_002406055.1 Spirochaetales bacterium UBA4629 | reverse complement strand
CGCCCTCCATTATTTAGAACTGCTTACCGCAGCAGTTTTTGTATTTTTTACCACTGCCACAAGGACAAGGATCATTACGCCCAACCTTTGGAGTTGTGCGTTTTATAGTAGTGTTCTGAGCTTGAGATTGTGACGATACAGCTGTTTGTCTTTCTCTAGCTTGATCAATTTGTCCCATTGTTTTATGAACAGTCTGAAGACTCTTTTCTCTCTCTTCTTTCTTTGGCCCATTAATCTGGAAACGAACAAGAACAGCTGCTTTACATACTGCCTTTGTTATTTCTCCAATCATATCATCAAAGGCATCAGAAGCAGTATTCTTATATTCAACTAGAGGATTTTTCTGAGCATAGCTCATAAGAGAAGCTGCATCTCTTAATTCTTCAAGTTGATCCAAGTGGTCTACCCATCTCTTATCAATATTCTTTAGATAGATATATCTTAAGTAATCATTAAAGATTTCTTCTCCAACGTAGTTTTTCTTTGCTTCAATTATAGAATTAATCTTCTTTTCAAACTCATCTTTATTCTTAACATCATCAGGAAGGAATGAAGTAGAGTAGAGGCTATTTAAACCTTCTAATATTCTCTTTTCATCTCCATTAGCGTCTTCATAAATCTCTTCAATGAGTTCTTTATTGTTCTCTTCAACTCTATTTGTTAAGTCTGATGAAAGAAGAATTTCATCACGTTGTGCATAGATGAAGTTTCTCTCTTCATTTAATACATCATCATACTCTAAAAGTCTCTTTCTTATGGCAAAGTTTCTCTCTTCAACTTTCTTTTGAGCATTTTCGATGGCACTGTCGAGCATCTTATGATGAATTGCCTCACCTGTATTTAGTCCCATTCTTCCAAGCATTTCTTTCATGCCATCTCTAGCAAATAGTCTCATTAGAGGATCATCGAGTGAGATATAGAACTGTGATGTTCCTGGGTCTCCCTGTCGGCCAGAACGACCTCTCAGCTGGTTATCTATACGTCGTGATTCATGTCGCTCAGAACCAATTATATATAATCCACCAAGAGCTTTAACTTCTTCATAGGCTTTTTTGTATTCTCCCATGATTTCACTCTTTGCTTTTTTTAGCTCTTCCGGTGTTGCATCTGTTCCAACTTTTTTCATTGCAAGATGGTCAGGAGAGCCACCAAGCTTAATATCTGTTCCACGACCAGCCATGTTGGTTGCAATTGTAACAGAGCCCTTTGCTCCAGCTTCTCCTATGATGTATGCCTCACGAGCATGATTCTTTGCATTTAAAACTTCATGTCTTATTCCTTCTTTTTGTAATAGAGAAGAGAGTTTCTCACTCTTTTCAATGGATGTCGTACCAATTAAGATAGGCTGTCCTGTTGCATGAATACGCTTTACATCTTCAACAATTGCCTTGTATTTAAACTCTTCGCTATAGAAGGTAAGATCGCTTTTGTCTATACGCTGTACTGGAAGGTGAGTTGGAATAACAACAACATCTGTATTATAGATCTGCTTGAATTCAACAGCCTCAGTATCTGCTGTTCCTGTCATACCAGAAATCTTATCATACATCCTAAAGAAGTTTTGGAATGTAACAGTTGCAAATGTTTTTGATTGTCCCAAAACCTTTACATTTTCTTTTGCTTCAATGGCTTGGTGTAGACCTTCTGAATATCTTCTACCTGGAAGCACTCTTCCTGTAAACTCATCAACTATTTGTACTTCTCCATCCTTTACAAGGTAATCGACATCTCGCTTATAAAGTAGTTGAGCTCTTAAAGCTTGTGTTACATAGTGAACAAGTTCAAAGTTACTTCCATCATAAAGAGAGTAGGTTGGATTTCCATTTTCGTCTGTGCTCTTTTCAAGAATGCCTGTCTTTTTTAAGAGCTCTTCCATTTTTGTCATACCTTGCTTTGTGAAGGTAACGTTCTTATTCTTTTCGTCGATTTTATAATCGCCTCTTTCATCAAAAGATGCATACAACTCTCTATCCATTTTTTCCATCTGACTAAGTTCATAATAGTCATTTGTCTCTGGATTTTTTTCGCATTCCTTGAAGAAAGGAATAATTGACTTGGCAGCCATTACCTTTGGTGTGTCATCTTCAGCTTGACCTGAAATAATAAGTGGAGTACGAGCTTCATCAATTAAGATAGAGTCGATTTCGTCGATAATGCAGTAATGATGCTTTGGCTGTATTTTATGGCTATAGCTCATCTTCATGTTATCTCTTAGATAATCAAAGCCAAATTCATTATTAGTTCCATATGTAATATCTGAAGAATAAGCATTCTTCTTTGCTTTTTCGTCTTGCCCTGGAAGAACAACACCAACAGTTAGACCTAAGAATCGATAGATTTGTCCCATCCATTCTTCATCTCTTTGAGCTAGGTAATCGTTAACTGTAACAATATGTACGCCTTCGCCAGATAAAGCATTTAAGTATGCAGCAGGAACAGATGTAAGAGTCTTTCCTTCACCTGTCTTCATTTCAAGTATTGAACCTGAGTGGAGAACAATAGCACCCATAATCTGTTCGTCATAGTGCTTTTCTCCAATGACTCTCCAGCTTGCTTCACGAGCTAACGCAAAAGCCTTTGGAAGAAGTTCATCTAGCTTCTTTCCATTCTTAACATCTTCTTTCCATTCATTTGTTAAACGAGGAAAATCCTCATCTTTTAAATTCTTAGCCCATTCATACTCATTTTTAACGCTATCGAGTATAGGCTTTAATCTTTTTATATCTTTTTCTTGTTTAGTGCCACCAAACAACTTTGTTAAAAAATTTGCCATATAATAAGAATAATAGAAAAGATGAAAATCGAACAGTAGAACTGAAACTTTGTCTTCTCTTAATTGTTTTGAGTAGTAGATAATTTTTAAAATATAGTGTTAATATGACACAAGGACGGGTATATGGACTGGACACTTAATATTGGATCTTTAAGTTTAGGAATATTTGATTTAGTTGTTCTTTTTATTGCTTTAGTTAGCTTTATTAGTGGTTTTTCTATTGGCTTTTCTCGTCTAGCTTTTAAAACATTTGGCTATGTCTTGTCTTTTCCGCTTTCTTTACTCTTTGTCAGAGTGATAACTAATAGTCTTTCTTCCAAGATTAATATTTCGCCATTTTGGCTATCATTAATTTGCTATGTACTTTTGTGCTTAATCTTTTTTACACTCTTTAAGCTTCTTGGAAACCTAATTGGAACCTCATTTGAAACGCTTCATTTAGGGTGGATAGATGGTATTTTAGGGGCTTTATGTAGTCTTTTTATTGCGCTATTTATTCTTTTTGTTTTACTTGAATTATTCTCGCTACAAGATTTTGTCTCATTAATGCCATTAAAAGAGAATAGCGTTATCTATAAAAACGTATACTTAAAAATCTTTCCTTCTGTAGAAAAAGCATTTAAAGGAGCTCTTCTTGGCCTTTGATAATCTAAAAAAAACTCAGCCTAGATTGGCACTTGAACTTGAAGAAAACTATAAAAAAAATCTT
The DNA here is from genome assembly GCA_002406055.1 of Spirochaetales bacterium UBA4629. Classification (GTDB taxonomy): domain Bacteria; phylum Spirochaetota; class Spirochaetia; order Sphaerochaetales; family Sphaerochaetaceae; genus Ornithospirochaeta. Next base: position 43,481 of record DHMZ01000030.1, on the reverse strand, counting down.
CTTCCACAATCGATATTGTTTACAGGAGAAAGGGGATCTAGTCGCCTTACTGCTGCCTTAGACTTGGCTTTTCTTTTGACAGGAGAAAATCGAGATACTCTTCGTACTCAGTCTATTATTTATTTCCCTCATAGAGAATTACTTCAGCGCTTAAAGTCGAGCGTAGAGATGTTTATAAACTCTAGAACTCAGAAGAGTAAGCTTTTTTTAATTGAAACGCTGCGTATTATTAATATGCAATACAATTCTCAATTGATAGCATACTCTCCATCATCTATCTCATCCCTTTTCACAATTGCTGATAACATAGATGTCTACCTTACAGATTTGGAAGATAAAACTGAAATTACAGATGATGATATTGCAGAGCT
>DHMZ01000030.1:36978-43024 GCA_002406055.1 Spirochaetales bacterium UBA4629 | reverse complement strand
TCAGGGAAAAAGACTCCTAGTTCTGTAACAATAGATCAATTAAGAGGAATAAAGGAATGGATGACAACAACTAGTGGAAGAAGAGTTGTCATAATTGAAGATATCGAATCTACAACAGAGAATGCTAAGAATTCAATTTTAAAGATGCTAGAGGAGCCTCTTGAAGATTTTACAATTATTCTTATTTCTTCTCAGAGTCAAAGAATTATGGAGACTATTCTTTCCCGTGTAAGAAAGTTTAATTTTCCACCGCTATCAAAAGAGACAATTTCATCTTTAATTAGAGATCGTTTTAATGATTATAATTCTTATTCTTCATTTGAAACTTTCTTTTTTAAAGTAGGTAATAACCAAAAGACTGTTGATGAATGCGAAGAGGCGATAGCAACATTTGTTGATTCAATCTCCTCATCCAAAGAGATACCTCTTGATAAAGAAGAAGAGATTACAGCTTTATTAGATAAACTTGGTGGCTACACATACTTTAGAGGTAGAGTGGTCGAAGAGATTGAAAGACGATTATTTTCATCTAATATTTCACCATTAAAATGTAAAAGGCTACTCGATATTCTAAGTAAGTATAGTGAGAATATTGAAGTATATAACATGAGCGACAGATTAGGCTTTGATTTAATTGAAAGGGAGTGCGAAGTTGTCAAATAAGTTACTTAAAAAGGTTGTTGAAGATCTATCAAATTGTCCATTAGATGAACTACAAAACCTTGTTAATAATGCGATTGTGGAAGAGGATGTTCTCATCTCTCTTTTTAATTCGTTAGATGATGCCCATTTAATTATAAATGAAAAGAATATCGTTATTTTTGCCAATCAAAAGGCAAAGGTAATCATTCCTAAAGGAAGGAATAGTAAATCTATTGAAGGCCAAAATATAGAAAAGTGTGGCATAGATAAAGATGTTAGAGATTATATTTCTTCTGTGTTAGATGGCCTCGTTAGGGCAGAGGAGAGGGACTTCTCATTCCAAAGTGGAAATGAAGTAAGAATCTATCGCGTTGGCTTTAAAGCACTAATACTTGAAGATAAGAAATATGTCGATATTTACATAAAAGAGATAACAGATGCAGTAAGAAATGAGACAAGAATGAGACGTAGTGAATCACTTGCCTCTTTGACAACTATGGCAGCTGGTGTTGCCCATGAGATAAAGAATCCTCTTGCTGCTATGGCTATCCATACTCAATTATTAAGAAAAAGCTTTGCTAAATATGGCTCGTTAACTCTTAATCAAGCTGAAAAATACTTAGATGTATTAGAGGAAGAGATTGAACATCTCAATAAAATTGCTGTCGATTTCCTCTTTGCCGTTAAACCAATGGAAGTTGAACTAAAGAAGGAAGACATTAATTCTATTATTAGCGAAATAATCTCTTTCTTAGAGCCAGAAGCAGAAGAAAAATCTATTAAAATTGAAGAGTCGCTTTCAACTTTTCTTCCAAATATTGAGATAGATTCACGCTTAATAAAACAAGCATTTTTAAATCTAATTCAAAATGCTTTTGCTGCAATGCCTAATGGTGGCACTTTAACTGTTCAATCTAAGAGTAATGGTGACTATATTTCAATAGTTATTGCTGATACTGGTGTTGGAATTCCGCAAGAAAAGCTTAGTAAGATATTTGAACCTTACTATACAACGAAAGCTAGTGGAACTGGTCTTGGCCTTACTCTTGTGTACAAAATTATGAAAGAACATAATGGCGAGATACATGTTACAAGTGAAGTAAATAAGGGGACAACATTTGTTCTAGATTTTCCAATCCCTGTTAGTGAAAGAAAGGCTATAGAAGGGTAGATATGAGTACTATATTAATTGTTGATGATGAAAAGAATATACTCTCAGGTTTAAGTGAAGCTTTTTCTCTAGAAGGATATGATGTCTTAACTGCTGAAAATGGAAAAATCGCTTGGGACATAATAAACTCTAATAGCGTTGATTTAGTTATATCAGATTTAAGAATGCCTGAGATGACTGGAGATGAGCTTGTAAGGCGAATTTCATCTAGCTATCCAACTCTTCCTGTAATCGTTCTAACGGGTCATGGCACTATCGAAAATGCTGTTGAAAGCATGCGAGATGGAGCTATAGATTTTTTTACTAAGCCTGTTGATCTAGATAAGCTTTTGCTTGTTGTAAAGAAGAGTCTTGCAGCTTCAAAGCTAGAAGAACAAAATAAGATTCTTACTCAAGAAATCGAAAGATTAAAAAAGGAGAATGGATACACAGGAATCATCGGACACTCTCTTAAGATTGAAAAGCTTATGGAGAATATTAAGACTGTTGCTCCAACTAGAGCTACTGTCCTTATTACTGGTGAGTCAGGAACTGGTAAGGAGCTTGTTGCAGATGCAATCTGTAAGCTTTCTAATCGTTCAGATAAGCCATTTATAAAGGTAAACTGTGCATCTCTTTCTTCATCTTTACTCGAATCTGAACTATTTGGTCATGAAAAGGGTGCTTTTACAGGAGCCATTAGCCAGACAAAGGGACGCTTTGAACTTGCTAACGGAGGAACTCTATTTCTTGATGAAATAGGTGAAGTTGACGAAAGCACGCAAGTTAAGCTCTTACGTGTTTTAGAGAATAGAGAAATTACAAGAGTCGGTGGGCAAAAGACGATTCCTGTAGACGTTAGATTGATTGCAGCAACTAATAAAAACCTGAAGCAAGAGGTCCAAAATGGAAAGTTTAGAGAAGATTTTTATTATCGTTTGGCTGTTGTTGAGCTAAATGTTCCTCCTCTAAGAGAACGTAAAGATGATATTGAACTCCTTGCTCAAGCTTTCATAAAGAACTTTAGTGAAGAGAACCATAAAGATATTGAAGGATTATCGCTTGGTGCAAGAAAATCTCTCTTTTCATACTCTTGGCCAGGTAATGTTAGAGAATTGAAGAATTGTATTGAAGCCGCAGTTGTAATGGCAAAGGGTAAGTTAATTGAGAATGATGATTTACCTGAATATGTTAGAGGTAAAAATGAACAATCATCAACTATCACTTTAGCCTTACCAATTACCATGGAGGAAGCAGAGAAGAGAATCATACTTGATTCAATTAGCTTTTGTAATGGAAATAAAACAAAAGCATCTGAGATGTTAAATATTGGGCGTAAGACATTACATAGAAAATTAAGTGAATGGAAAGAAGAGGATAATAATGACGAGTGAGGATGTATTCTCTCCTTTTGGTATACTGAAGAAAGTTTTGCCACAATATAGCTATCGTAGTGGGCAAGAAGAGATGGCTAAGAAGGTGGAGACTGCTTTCAATGAAGGACGAGGTGCATTAATTGAGGCGGGAACAGGTATTGGTAAGTCATTTGCTTACCTTGTGCCATCATTTCTTTTAATACAAAAGAATAGAGATTCCCGTGTAGTTATTGCCACTAGCACAACAAATCTTCAAAAGCAGCTTTATGAAAAGGATATTCCCTTTCTAAGCTCTGCTCTAGGTTTTGAAAATGAGTCAACAATTCTTTATGGAAGAAATAGATATATTTGTCTTAGACGATACGAAGAAAATAGACAAAAACGAAGTCTTTTATCCTTAGATGAGTCAACAAGCGAAGCTAAATTAGATAAGTGGATTCTTCAAACAGATAGTGGTAGCGTATTAGATATCAACAACGAAGGAGTAAGAAGAATTGCATCGCCTCTTACTTCAGATGAAGATGATTGTTTACGTAGTCGCTGCCCATTCTTTGATCAATGCTATTTCTATAAAGCAAGACGCTCTTGTCAAAAAGCTAAAATAATTGTTACCAACCATCATCTTGTTCTTTCGGATGCACAAATTAGATGGGAAAACAATGAGGATTTTTCAGATAGCGCAATCCTTCCTCAATATACTCATCTTGTTTTTGATGAAGCTCATCATATTGAAAATGAAGCAACTGAGAGCTTTAGTGATCAATTTAGTTTTAAAAGCGTAAGAATTGAGCTCGATTCATTGGTGTCAAAGAACCAAGAATTTGGTGGAAAGAATATCTTAGAGTTTCTCTCTCCATATGAAGCAAAGGCTTATAGAAACTTTTCTTTTACTTTTCCTGAAAAATATAAAGAATTAAAAAAGCTCCTAGAGGATTCTGAAATTACGCTTAAAAAGGTTATTAGTGACTATGAGCATAGCTATAGATCATTACTATTTAATGAAGAATTCTATTCTATAAATAGGAGTAAGCTTTCTTTCTTAGAGCCATTAAGTGAAGAACTAAATATTCTTGGAGAAGAGTTAATAAATCTACATAATAATGATTCTGATGAAATGAAGAGTTATCTAGATAGAGTGAAGAAGACGGGAGAAAGCTTTATTTATTATCATAGTGTACTTTCTTCATTTATTAGCTTCTCGTCCTTTGATTCGGTAATTTCATATGCTAAGAATGAAGGTGGTAGTTATACACTCGTGCAAGCACCTCTCTTAGCTGGTCCTTTAATCAAAGCAAGGATCCTTGATAAAATCTTTTCATATCTCTTTTGTTCAGCAACTCTTAGTACTGATGGTAACTTTAATTTTTTTAAAGAAAGACTCGGACTAAAAGATGATGATACTTTAATTGAAGGAATATACTACAGTCCTTTTGATTATAAAAAGAATCTAATGTATCTCATTCCGCTTGATGGCAAAGAATATAATAAAAAAGACAATTCATCTTACGAAGAATATTCAACAGATCTTATTTATAGAGCTATTCTTTCTTCTTCTGGCGGAGCTTTAGTGCTTTTTACATCTAAAAGCATGATGAATAATGTTTATAATAAAATTAAAGAAAAATTAGGTGATTCGTACAACTTATTGCTTCAGAGTGATGACAGAAATAAGGATAAGATTCTAAAAGATTTTAAGAGCGACAAAGATTCATGTCTTTTTGCTACATACTCTTTTTGGGAAGGAGTGGACGTCCCTGGAGACGCATTAAGATTATTAATTATCGTTAAGCTTCCATTCTTAGTTCCAACTGACCCAGTTAATAAAGCACGTTCAGATTATCTAGATAGAACAAGCGAAAAGCATAGCTTTGTCTCTTTAACTGTTCCTAATGCGATGATAAAGCTTAAGCAAGGAATAGGTAGGTTAATTAGAAGTGAGACAGATAGGGGCGTAGTGCTAGTTTTAGATGGAAGACTTGTAAAGAAGAGTTATTCACGTCTCTTCTTTAACTCTATTCCTCCTGGATACATTCCAGAAGATACTTTTATTGAAAATATGGACTCTAAGATAGAGAGATTCCTCTTTTAGGAGATGTAATGGCTACTATTATTAATCCTGTAGAAGCTGGCTTCTATGCTTTTAGAACAGGTTTTCCTACATATAATAAATCTATATTTAAGAATAAAGTTGAAATTGTAACCGATGGAATGGGAACAATAATTGGCGTAACAAATTCAGATCATTTATACTTTGCTAATCTTCCTAATGAAGCTGAAGAGATTCAAATACTAGAAGTAGGAAAGGGAGCTTTTGCTTCTTGCAAAAAACTAAGAACAATAAGCTTTAGTAGTAATCTTGAAATAATTGGAGAAGAAGCCTTTAAAGGAGATGAAAATCTTACAAGCATAAAGCTTCCATCAACACTTTATGAATTGGGAGAGGCAGCTTTTGAAAAGACAGGCATTGTCTCATTTGTCTTTCCTGATGGCGTAACAACCATACCACCTCGTCTCTTTATTGATGATAAAAAACTAGAAAGTGTAGTTTTGAACAATGTTAATAGAATTGGAATATTAGCATTCGGAGGATGTACTTCGCTTAGTTCAATAAAAATTAGTGAAGGAATAAAAGAAATACCAGAAGGCTGTTTCATTTCTAGTGGATTAAAGGAAATCTTTCTTCCTCGTTCTATTCGAAGAATTGGAAGTTCTGCTTTTTCATCTTGCGCTTTTCTTACGTCAATTTACTTTGATGGCGATAAAGATGCCTTTAGGAGAATAGATTTTGGGAAGAATTGGAATAGAGGCTTAAATAGCAATTGCTCCCTCTACTTAAAGAACGAAAAGGGTGAATGGTATAACGCATTTAAAAGAAGTA
>DHMZ01000030.1:36709-36880 GCA_002406055.1 Spirochaetales bacterium UBA4629 | reverse complement strand
GCTCTTTGGTTTTGATAGTATACCATCTCTAAGTGTCTTAAAAAGCGTATATCATAAAAAAACACTTGCTTTCCATCCTGACAGGATTTCTAGTCTAAACTTGGATAAAGAATTTACTTCTTTTGCTGAAAAGAGATTTTGCGAATACAAAGAAGCATATGATTTATTGCA
>DHMZ01000030.1:3867-36615 GCA_002406055.1 Spirochaetales bacterium UBA4629 | reverse complement strand
AATAAGATTACTCTACAATAGCTAAGATATCGCTTGAATTTACAATCAAGTAATCCTCGCCATTATCTTTAATCTGAGTTCCTGCATATTTATCGTGGAGAACTGTCTGACCAACCTTAACACGAATAGACTCATCGTCGCCTACAGCAACAACTGTTGCGAACTGTGTTTTTTCCTGAGCTGTCTGAGGAATAAAGAGTCCTCCTGCTGTCTTCTTTTCTGCTTCCTTGGCTTTAAGTAATACTCTTTCTCCAAGTGGAATAATCTTCATATTTAATACCTCTTAAAGTAATAATTGTAGGGTGGAATTAATCCACATATTTGAATATAAGAAAAGAGTAGGTTATCGACAAGTTCTTTTTTTTCTTTTTATTCTTATAAAGTTCATATTTTTTTCATTCTTTACTTGTCGATTTTTCTATTTCTATTATTTTAATGTGTAGATAAGGTGAAGAAAATGGAAAAGGGTCGTGTTGACAGATGTAAAGAAGCTATAGAATGCATAAGTCATAATAAGTTAAAGGATGCCTTTGAAATCTATTGCTCATTATTCTTCCCTAAATCGTTAGAGAAAAGTAGTGAGTTTAAAGCTTTCTTTCGCTTCCAGCTTGCACAGTATCTTTGTCAGAAACCAAACTATACTTTAGCACTTTGCGAAGGCGATATGATATCTGATTTGATTGAAATGACCTATGCAGATATTACTAAGGAGATAGAAGACTCTGATATAAAAGTCAGTCAGAGTGGAAGGATTAATATTCTTGAATCTATTGAAATTGTCTTTCCGTGTCAAAGTGAAACAAAAATTAATAGCCTAAAACTTTGTGCGTCAAAGTGACACGTTTAGAAGAAAGAGAGACTTGGCTGCGTCAAATTGAAACAATTAAGAGTTTTGTGTAGAGTAAAATGTAATTGTTATTTACTTATATAGAAACAAATTACATTTTTTGGCATAACATTTGCATTATTTAATATTGAAGGAGAAAAATGTTATGGCAAAGAAAAACAACAACTATTCAGTTTCTGACAATGAGGTTTTATCTAGCTATCTTGAAGCTATTGATAAGATTCCACTTCTTTCATATGAAGAAGAATATGAGTTGGCTCTTTTGGCAAAGAAGGGTGATAAAAAAGCTAGAGATAAAATTGTATCTGCAAACCTTAGATTTGTTGTTTCAATTGCAAAGAAATATCGCGGTCAAGGTATGCCTCTTGAAGATTTGATTAATGAAGGCAATATTGGTCTTGTAACAGCTATTGATAAGTATGAGCCAGAAAAAGGTTATCATTTTATTTCATATGCTGTTTGGTGGATTAGACAATCTATTCTTAAGGCTTTAGCTGAGCAGAGCAGACCAGTTAGACTTCCGTTAAATAGATCTAATGAGTTAATTCAGATTACAAGAGCAAAGAATTACTTAATCCATGAAAAGGGAATTAGTAATCCTCAACCAAGTGAGATTGCTGCTGTTTCTGGCATTGATGAGAGCGTAGTAAAGAGTCTTCTCTCTATTACTAAAGATATGCTTTCTTTTGATTCTCCTATTAAAAATAGTGATGAAGAAGACAGCGCTTTATCTGATTTCATTGAAGACAAAGAGCAATCTCCTGAAGAAAAGATGGTTAACACTATGATGAAGGGAGATGTCAATAAGCTTCTTTCAACATTAAGTGAAAAAGAGAGAGATATTATTATTAAGAGATATGGTTTTAATGATAGAGAGCCTATGAGTCTTAATTCAATTGGAGAAGAGTACCATCTTACAAAAGAGAGAATCAGACAAATTGAAAAAAGTGCTCTTGAGAAATTAAAGAAGAACGGAGAGGATCTCGGCATTAAATACTACAACGCTATTTAATTTGTTTTCTAAATATAGTTGACGACTTTTTATCTATCAATAAGGTCGTCAATTTTTTTTTGCGTTTTACTTCAATTTTTATTAATCTATTTAAATGTTGTTTTTTTCCTTTTTAAAGTGGTTTTCTCTTTATGTACACTTAATTTATCGCTTCATTTGTAACAAATTTTGATTGACCTGTGGATGTTTTGTAGGTAACATATCAAAGCATTTACAATATTTTTTATAGGAATTTAAAAATGGAAGAAAAAAAGTATGTTTACTTCTTTGGCGATGGAAAAGCTGAAGGTAGAGGCGACATGAAAGAACTTCTTGGTGGAAAAGGCGCTAATCTTGCAGATATGACAAGCATTGGTCTTCCTGTTCCTCCTGGATTTACCATTACAACAGAAGCTTGTAATTTCTTTGATAAGCACAATGGCTCTTATCCAAATGGAATGAAGAATGAGGTTCTTCTTAACCTTGAAAAACTTGAAGGTCTAATGGGAGCTAAGCTTGGTGACAAGAAAAATCCTCTTTTAGTTTCTGTACGTTCTGGTGCGGCACAGTCCATGCCTGGAATGATGGACACTGTATTAAATCTTGGTCTTAATCCAGATTCTTTAAACGCTTTAATTGAAAAAACAGGCAATGAAAGATTTGCTTGGGATTCATATAGAAGATTCATTCAGATGTTTGGTGACGTTGTAATGGGTGTTCCTCACTCAAAGTTTGAGGATGCATTGCAGTCTGTTAAAGATGAAAACAATAAGGTTTTTGATACAGAACTTGATTGCGCTAATCTCAAGGAAGTCATTAAGCGATACAAGATTATTTATAAGAAGTACACAGGAGAAGAATTCCCTGAAGATCCTCAGTACCAACTCTTTAAGGCAATTGATGCTGTTTTTAATAGCTGGAACAACGAAAGAGCTATTAAGTATAGAATGATGAATGATATTAGAGGTCTACTTGGTACAGCTGTTAACGTTCAAGCAATGGTATTCGGTAACATGGGTGAGACTAGTGGTACTGGTGTTGCTTTCACCCGTGACCCATCTAGTGGTGAGAATAAGTTCTTTGGCGAATATCTCATGAATGCTCAAGGCGAAGATGTTGTTGCAGGAATCCGAACACCTCAGCCAATTGCTACTCTTGAAAAAGTTAACCCTGAAGCATATAAGCAACTTTGCGATATTAGAGAAAAGCTTGAAAAGCATTATCATGATATGCAGGACTTGGAGTTTACAATTCAGGAAGGTAAGCTCTACATGCTCCAGACACGTAATGGAAAAAGAACAATCTTTAGTTGGATTAGAAGCCAAGTTGAAATGGTTGAATCTGGATTAATCGACAAAACAACAGCTGTCGAGAGAGTTCCAGCAGGTGAGTTCTCTAAGTTATTTGCTCCTATTCTCGATAACAAAGTCATTAGAGATTTAAATATCGTGCCAGATACTAAAGGCTTAAATGCTTCTCCTGGTGGAGCATGCGGACAGATTTACTTCAATGCTAAAGATGCCGAAAAAGCTGCAAGTGAAGGAAAGGATGTCCTTCTTGTTAGAGTAGAAACTTCACCTGAAGATATTGGTGGTATGGCAGTAAGTAAGGGTATTGTTACATGTAGAGGTGGTATGACAAGCCATGCTGCAGTTGTTGCTCGTGGTATGGGATGCCCATGTGTCTCAGGTTGTGGTGAGATTATCGTTAACGAGCCTAAGAAAACTCTTGTTGTTAATGGAAAAGAACTTAGTGAAGGCGATTACATGGCTATCGATGGTTTTACAGGTAATGTATATGCTCAGAAGATTGCTGTTAAGCCAAGTGAAATCATGCAGGTTCTTGAAGGAACTATGCTTGAAAGTGAATCACTACTATACCAGGACTACAAGAAGTTCATGACATATGTTGATGAAATCAAGACAATGAGTGTCAGAACAAATGCTGATACACCTAAGGATGCAAGACAGGCTATTATGCTTGGTGCTGAAGGTGTTGGTCTATGTAGAACAGAACACATGTTCTTTGGTGGCGATAGAATCGTTTCAATGAGAAAGATGATTCTTGCTGATAACGTTAGAGCACGTGAAAACGCTCTTAATGAGCTTCTTCCAATGCAAAGAGAAGACTTCGAAGGAATCTTTGAGGCAATGAATGGTCTTCCTGTTGTTATTAGACTTCTTGATCCTCCTCTCCATGAATTCTTACCTAATGACCATACTTCTCGCCATGAAATGGCTCTCAAGATGGGTATTAGCGTAGAGGAAATTGCTCGTAAGTGTAATGCTCTTCATGAATTCAACCCAATGCTTGGTTTCAGAGGATGTAGACTTGCTGTTGTATATCCAGAAATCTTAAGAATGCAGGTTAGAGCTATCATGGAAGCTGCCATCAACACAAAGAGAAAGGGATATAAGGTTCACCCTGAAATCATGATTCCTCTTGTTGGTATTTGGAAGGAATTCAACTACTGTAGAAAGAATGCTGTAGATGAGATAGAGAAGGTATTTGCTGAGCAGAATCTTGTTATTCCTTATCAAATTGGTACTATGATTGAAGTTCCAAGAGCAGCATTAACAGCAGATGAAATTGCTGGTAGTGCAGAGTTCTTCTCATTTGGTACAAACGACCTTACACAGATGACATGTGGATTCTCTCGTGATGACTCAGCTTCATTCTTAACTCATTATGTAAATGATCCTGATAAGCAGTTCTATGATTATGATCCATTTGCAACTATCGATTTTGGTGGTGTAGGTAAGCTCTTAAAGATGGCTGTAGGGCTCGGTAGAAGTGTTCGTCCAGATATGAAGATGGGTATTTGTGGTGAACATGGTGGAGATCCTAAGACAATTCAATTCTGCCAGGGTGCAGGACTAGATTACGTATCTTGTTCTCCTTTCAGAGTACCTATTGCACGCTTAGCTGCTGCTCAAGCTGCAATTAAACAAAAGTAAGATTATTACTTAAGAAAATACGGTGGGTCTTGTTAACTCACCGTATTTCTTTTCTTGTTTTTTTCGTTATAAAGAAGAATAGATCATAAAAGATTATTTTTTTTATAGCGTGTTGTTCGTCCAGATCCAATTTTTATAATTAAACCTGCTTTTAACATCGATCCAAGAATCGCTTCAACTGTTGTGGGACTAACATCAGGAAGAATATCACAAATTTCTCTTTTAGATAGAGGTGATAGACTATTCAAAACAGCAGCTTCAATTCGATTCTTTTTATTGATCTTTTTGTTGTTTAGTACATCAAATCTTTTATTTAATTCATCGTAGCATCTGTATAATGTATAAAGAAAGTTATCGATAAATGGGAAATAAGAATTTACTCCTCTTTCCCATTCTTTTGATGATTGAGCAAGTGCATCATAATAATATGATTTATTTATATTTATTTGCTCTTCAAATGAAATATACTTTCCAACATCAAATCCATTTTTATAAAGAAGTAACAATGAAAGTAAACGAGATATTCTTCCATTTCCATCGTTAAAAGGATGTATACAAAGAAAATCTAAAATAACACATGGAATTAAAAGCAACTTGTTAATATTTGAGTTTTGTTTTGCCTCATAATATGCAAGCTCTAGTTGTTCCATTGCTTTTGGAGTATCTTTTGCATATGTTGGACGGAAACTAATATGACGTAATCCTTCTGCATCTATTTCTAAAATTACATTATCTTCAGTTTTGTATTGTCCACCATAATTATTTCCCAAATAGCTCATCATTATTCTATGCAAACCTAATATGTCATCTTGATTAAAGTCTAAATATTTGTAATCTAGATGGATTCTTTTTAAAGCATCACGATATCCAGCTATTTCTGCTTCATTATGATTTAATGGTGCACTATTTTCATTTATAATTGCAGCAATACGATCATCAGTAGTTACTATTCCCTCAATAGCATTTGAACTCTTAATTGACTGAACTTGTGCAATTTTTTCAAGTTCTGAAAAAACTGGTATAAATTCATCTTTTTTTATATTTGTTAAAGCCTTTAACGAATATATGTTTGAAGATATCGAAACAAGATTTGCAGGTAATAAACCATTATCTAAAAAAGAGTAATCAAATTTTCTCATATAATATGACCTTTTCTGCATATTATTATAATGTTTTATATGCAGAAAAAAAGTATTTTAGTCAGAAATCTGCATATGAAATTAAAAAAAATATGCAGAAAGAATCATATATCAATTAGTTTTATGCACAAAGAGTGAAACTATAGAATTGATAATCAAGTATTGTGTATATTTATAACCATGGACGAAAAAAAGAAAGATTTAATTAATGTTGCCATTAGGTCCTACATTACTGGTGCATCAATGACAGTTCCTGGGATTTCTGGGGGCTCAATGGCTATGGTTTTTGGTATCTACGATAGGATTATTGCATCTGTTCCATTACTTTTGACAAAAGATTTTAAGAGAGCTTTTCTCTTTCTTCTATTAACAGGAGGCTGTGGTCTTATTGGTGCTTTCTCTGCATCTCCTGTACTTTCTTTTCTATTGAAGAATTATTACATAATAGTAATGTTCTTCTTTCTTGGTGCAATTGTGGGCTCTATACCAATGATTATAAAAAAGAGTCAACTTAATAAAAGCAATTGGTATGATGCTTTTTTCATAATACTTGGTATTGCGATAGTAACACTAATTAGTTTTATTCCAGAAGATATCGTATCTCTAGGGGAGAGTAGCTTCTTGTCACAATTTATTTGTGGAGTTCTTGTCTCTATTGGATTTGTTTTACCGGGTATTTCTTTTACATATTTACTTGTTGTTTTAGGTCTCTATGAAAGCCTTATTGGTCATCTATCAAACTTAGAAATTCTTCCATTAATACCACTTTCTGTAGGCATTGTAGTTGGCGTATTCTTGCTTTCTGGCCTATTAAAAAAATCTATGGAGTCTTTTCCTCAGATTACTTTTCCAATAATACTTGGCTTTTTAATTGGTTCACTACCACAGGTATTTCCATCTCTTCCAGCTGGAATTGAGATTTTATTCTCATTATTAAGCTTTGTTGCGGGACTTTTAATTATCTATTTTGTTTCAAAAGAATAAAACTTACTGTCAAATTTTCAAAAAAGGAGTATATTTTCCATATGCCAAAATAGCTCAGTTGGTAGAGCGACACCCTCGTAAAGTGTAGGTCATGGGTTCGATTCCCATTTTTGGCTTTAGAAATCAATATGTCTAGAGATTATAATGTAAGTGTTTTTAACGATACTTTAAGACTATGCAAAGAGGATTGTGATCTTGTTTCTTCAATTAATAATTCTAAGAAAAATGAAGAGCGAATACTTAGCGACTTTATTCTTCCTGTTGAAACTCAGCGTTTTAATAAAAAGTGTGATGTTATAGTTTCAAATAAGAGAACACTTGAAGCTGCATCGAATTATAAAGAGAAAAGAGTAACAGTATTAAACTTTGCTTCCTTTAGAAATCCTGGCGGTGGTGTTTTAAATGGTTCTAGCGCACAGGAAGAATCGTTATGTAGAATATCTACACTGTATATGAATCTTACCGATGAAGGTATTTTTAATTCATTCTATAAGCCCCATCGAAATTGTAATTCTTATTTCTATAATGATGATGCAATCTACACACCTTCTGTTACAGTATTTAAATCTGACGATTCAAAGATGGAATTACTCGATAAAAATAAATGGTATAGTGTAGATGTACTTACAATTGCAGCTCCAAATTTAAGAAATATCTATAACTATGATAGAAAAGAACTAACTAGTATTCTTGAAAAGAGAATAAGAAGGATTTACTCCATTCTTAAATACAAAAAGACAGATATTGCTATCCTTGGTGCATTTGGCTGTGGTGCTTTTTATAATCCACCAGAGATAGTTTCTTCACTTTTCTTTTCTATCTTAAAAGAATATTTATTTGATTTTGAAACGATTGAATTTGCAATATATACTTCTCGTAGCGATGATAGAAATTATTTAGCTTTCAAAGAAGCTCTTAAAAAAGAAACTTTTTGATTTTTATTCTTTATTTTTTCTTTTTAAGCTATATTACTTATGAGGCTAAATTAATGGAAGAGATTAAACTAGATCCAACTGAAATATCATCTTTGAGAGATGGTAGTAGTCAGTTATGCTATATAATTGATAAATCAAAGAAAAATGGAGCACAAATCGGTGTTACGTGGAATAAGAAGGTCTTTGATTATTTATTTGAATCAGGATTATCTGAAAGCGAGATTTCGCGGATAATTGGCGTAGATTATGGTGATTTTATAGAAGAAGAGATTGAGCTATGATTGTTCTTGGAATAGAAACAAGTTGTGATGAATGCTCTGCTGCAATTGTTAAAGACGGCAGAGAGATTCTTAGTAATGTTATTGCAACACAGATTGAACTGCATAAACCTTATCAAGGAGTTGTCCCTGAACTTGCATCTCGCTTACATACAGAGTGGATAGCTCAAGTTGTTTCTGCAGCTATCGCCCAAGCAGGTCTTAAAAAAGAAGATTTAGATGCTGTTGCTGTTACTAATCGTCCTGGCTTACTTGGCTCTCTTCTTGTTGGCGTTAACTTTGCTAAAGGTTTTGCTGAAACACTATCTATACCATATGTTGGAATTGATCATATAAGAGCTCATCTTTACGCCTCTCAAATCGAAAATCCTCTTGAATATCCATATTTAGGAGTTCTTGTTTCAGGTGGGCATACAGTTATTTGTAAAGTCAATAACTACAATGATGTTGATGTTTTAGGAACAACTATTGATGATGCAATCGGGGAAGCTTTTGATAAGGTTGCAAAGTTCTATGATATGGGTTTCCCAGGTGGCGTTGTAATTGATAGATTGAGTAAGAGTGGCGATCCTAATAGCTTTTTGTTCCCAGGTCCTACTCTTGATCGTTCAACTCATCCATATGATATGTCATATTCTGGCTTAAAGACAGCTGTTATAAACCAAAAGGATCAGTTTAAAAGTCCAGGGTGTGAGGATACAATAGAAAACATAGCAGCATCTTTCCAGCGCCAAGCTGTTGGCATTTTGATGAAGAGAGTAAAACTTGCTCTTAAAGATACTGGCTTAAAAAGAGTAAGTGCTGGTGGTGGTGTCGCTGCAAATTCACTTTTAAGAAAGGAACTTAAGGAGTTAGAGAAGGGTGGTTACACAGTAACTTTCCCATCTTTAAAGCTTTGTACAGATAATGGTGCTATGATTGCAGGATTAGGATACAGATATCTTATGGATGGAAATAGAGATAACGATAGCCTATCTGCATATGCAAGAGTG
Source organism: Spirochaetales bacterium UBA4629 (assembly GCA_002406055.1). Lineage (GTDB taxonomy): Bacteria > Spirochaetota > Spirochaetia > Sphaerochaetales > Sphaerochaetaceae > Ornithospirochaeta. The sequence continues at coordinate 27,492 of DHMZ01000030.1, read as the reverse complement.
TCTGCATTTAAGAATAGGTAGAGCACTATTTGTTGTAAGTATTTTCTGAAAAGGTATTGCAACTTTATAGATTTTTCTTTATTGTTTTTCTTGTCGTTATTTTGGGATGTAGTGTAATGGTAACACTGCAGATTCTGGTTCTGCCTTTGGGGGTTCAAATCCCTCCATCCCAGTATTCGGTCCCTTCGTCTAACGGTTAGGACGGGAGATTCTCAGTCTCTAAATAGCAGTTCGATTCTGCTAGGGACTATACTTTAGGCAACGTAGAATCGTTGCCTTTTATTTTGCTAGGAGGATTAGATGATTACAGCTTCCAATGTTTCTCTTTCATATGGAACACAGGTCTTATTCAAAGAGGTAAATTTAAAGTTTACACCTGGAAACTGTTACGGAATTATTGGTGCTAATGGTGCCGGTAAATCTACTTTTTTAAAGATACTTTCTGGTGAAATTGAACCAGATACAGGTGAGATTATTATTACTCCTGGAGAGAGACTAGCTACTCTAAAACAGGATCACTTCCAATATAATGATTATCGCGTTATTGATACAGTAATAATGGGTTACAAACATCTATATGATGTTATGAAAGAACGTGATGCTATTTATAGTAAAGATGATTTTACTGAAGAAGATGGAATTAGAGCTGCAGAACTTGAAGGTGAGTTTAGTGAGCTTGGCGGTTGGGAAGCAGAAGCAAATGCATCACAGATGCTTGATGGACTAGGCATTCCTGTTCCTCTCCATGAAAAAAAGATGAGCGAAATCGAAGATAATCTCAAAGTCAGAGTTCTTCTTGCACAATCTTTATTTGGTAATCCAGATATTCTTCTTCTCGATGAGCCAACTAACCACCTTGATTTAGAGTCTATTCACTGGTTAGAAGATTATCTTGAAAATTTTAATAACACTGTCATCGTTGTTTCTCACGACAGACACTTCTTGAACACTGTTTGTACACATATTTGTGATATTGACTATGGAAAGATCCAGTTATATGTAGGTAACTACGACTTCTGGTATATGTCATCTCAACTTGCATTAAAGCAAATGAAAGATGAAAAGAAGAGAAGGGAAGATAAGATTGCTGAATTAAAAGAGTTTATCCAGCGCTTTAGTTCAAATGTTGCAAAAGCAAAGCAGGCAACAAGCAGAAAGAAGCTTATCGATAAGCTTACTATTGATGATATTAAGCCATCTTCTCGTCGATTCCCATATGTTGCTTTCAAACCTAATAGAGAGATTGGAAAGAATGTTCTTGAAATTAAGAACATAAGTAAGACAATTGATGGAACTAAGGTTTTAGATAATCTATCTCTTGTTATTAACCCAGGGGATAAAGTTGCCTTTGTTGGTCCTAATCACTACGCAAAGACAGTTCTTTTTCAGATTATTAGTGGTGAGATGGAACCAGATGAAGGTTCCTATACTTGGGGTGTAACTACATCTCTTTCTTATTTTCCTAAAGATAACTCTACTATGTTTGGTCCTGGCATGACAATGACAGAGTATCTTCAGCAATTTAGTAAGGAAGATGATGATAATTATGTTCGTTCTTTCCTTGGAAGAATGCTCTTTAGCGGTGATGAAGCTTTAAAAGATTGCGGAGTACTATCTGGTGGAGAAAGAGTTAGAGTTGTTTTAGCAAAGATGATGCTAGAAGGTGCTAACTGCATGATTTTTGATGAGCCAACATCTCATCTTGATTTGGAATCTATTCAGGCATTAAACAATGGTCTTATTGATTTTAAGGGTGTTCTTCTCTTTAATTCTCATGACCATCAGTTTGTAGATAGCCTTGCTAACCGTATCATTGAATTTACTCCAAAGGGAATTATCGACAAGATTGAGAGATTCGATGATTATCTTATGGATGAAGATGTTAAGAGTAAGAGAGATAAAGCATACGAAGGAAGAAAAGAGGTCGTTGTAATCTAATGATTGTTGCTGTAGATATTGGTAATACAAACATTGTCGTTGCTGCTCTAAATAATGGGGTATGGAATAAGCCTTTTCGTGTCTTTACGGATACAAAAAAGACAGGTGATGAGTATTTTGTAATTTTTTCCTCTCTCTTTCAAGAAAGTGGGATAAAGAGGGAAGATGTAGATAAGGTAATTATCTCATCAGTTGTTCCTTTTCTAACAAGATCAATTGAGAAGATTATGAATCGTCTTTTTTCCATTAATCCAATTATGGTTACGCATTCAGTGGAGACAGGACTCGATAAATCAAGTATTCCTTCAGAACTTGGTTCTGACTTGCTTTGTAACTTAGCATATGCTCATTATTACCATAAAGAGAGCGATGTTATGGTTATAGATTTCGGTACAGCTCTTACATTCAGTACAGTTAGTGCTTCTGGCAAAGTGCTTGGCGTTGCGATAGCGCCAGGCCTTGTAACCTCTGTTAACTCCCTTTTTGGGAATACAGCGCAACTTCCTCAAGTTGAACTTAAGCTTCCTCAGACTGTTTTAGGTCGCGATAGCGTTTCATCTATTAGAGCAGGCATTATGGCTGGATACGCAGGACTCGTTGAGACAATAATTAAAGATACAGAAAAAGAGGTTGGACACAAGATTTTTGTAATGGCAACAGGTGGCTTAAGCGCAACTATTTCAAAAATTATCCCTCGTATCGATGAACTTGATAGTTTAATTACACTTAAAGGTTTAGGTTTAATTGCTTCTTTAAATTAATCTACGATGATTGTTCCGTCTTCGTAGATAACTCTTTCTTCTCCATCTTTATCGATGCATGTGATAGAGAGACTATCTGTTCCGATAGGGAGAGAAAGTGTAGTGATGCTGTCGATAGTCTTTTCGATATTCTCTTCTTTAACAGCTTCACCTTTTGGACCGCCAATAGTAATTGAAACAGTGCGCATTCTATCTAGTTCAGGAAAATAAGTTGCTTCCTCACCATTTAATGGATGACTTGTTTCACTAAGCGTTAGCATTGATGCTCTTATACTGTTATCATCCTGCTTTGAATAAAGGTTAAAAAGGGCTTCAGAAAACATATTCCCTTGATACTTAGTAACTCTTCCATTCTCAAAGTAAAGAGACAGGTTCTTTACTGGCTTTCCCCAGATAACAACACTTTTAGATGTATTAAGCCACCCAGAAAGTGACATAGGGTCAATTAAACGGAAGATATCTGAAGAAAAGATATATGGGGAGAAGTATCTATCGTCTGTTGTCCTACTAAAAGAAGAAGCAAATTCACTCTCTGGAAGGAAGGAAAAAAATAAGTCTGTTCCTTCATCATTTGTTATTCTTCCTTCTTTTAAACCTAGCTTATTTAATTCTTTAACATAATAGAGAAGATTATCATGTCTCAAGTTATTGTATTCAATATAGTCTGGCTCTTCTAAGGAAAGAATAGAAGAAAGGAGAGAAAATGAGTCGTTATTCCAATCATTTTCGCTAATTATCTCATCCCATTCTTTATTAGGAAGAGGGCATGTAACAAAAGGAAATGAAGGGTTAGGAATATCTAATGGATCTGAGAGTAAATTAAAGTTTTGAAGCTCTTTCGCTTCATAGATTTTCTCTGTGTCAATTTCATCTTTCTTCTTATAATAGGGTAGGTAAATAAAACAAGTGGGCTTCTTTGTTAATGGAGAAGAAGAAAGAATATCAAAGCTTTCAACAATTCTTCCATTTTTTAGAAGTTGGATATAAGAGCCATTTCCAGTAATACGTTTTGCTTTCTCTGCAAGTAGACGTGCAAAAGCATAATCTTCCTCCTCAGTATTGATTGACAATACATCATCCTCTTTAATCTTCAGGGCTGAGAAAAGAATAATATCACTATATTTTTGGAAAAAGCTCTCTTTTGTCATTTATTTCTTATCCTATCTTTACGTGTTCCATGTGTCTTAACATAGTCTAAGGTTTTTTGGAATTCATTTAAGAATTCGCCTAAGTCTTCCTGATAGACAATGACTGACTGTCTTAGATACTTTCCTTCGATGTCTGTAGGTCTAGATTCAACTATGTTTAGATATAAATCGCCATAGATGTTTTCTTTGACGTTAAAAAAGTAAGTTCTGTCGTTTTTTGTAAGTTTTGTTGAAAAGACTTCTCCGCGCTCTCCCATTGTAGGGCCCTCCGTATTTTATTGATAAAGAAATAATAAACTTGAGTTTATCTTTCTTCAAGAGGATTAAGAAAAGGTAAATTATTGTGTAAAGCGAAAAAAAATTAAAACTTCATTTGTGAAATAAGTAATGAAAGTAAAATTTAATGTTGAAATCAAAAGAATTGTTGCATTGTAATGAAAGATATGAGAAATTAAATATATAAAATTAATCGCGAGGTGTTAAAAAATGAAATACGGTCGTACTTTTAACTTTTCTGCAGGTCCTGCAATGATGCCAGAGCCAGTTCTTGAAGAGATAAGAGATGAGATGATGAATTACCGTGGTAGCGGTATGTGTGTAATGGAGATGAGCCACAGATCTAAGGTTTTCCAGGAAATTCTTGATAATGCAGAAAAAGATCTTAGAGAGCTTATGAATATTCCTTCTAACTACAAGGTTCTCTTTATCCAGGGTGGAGCAACACTTCAGTTCTCAATGATTCCAATGAACCTAATGAAGAATGGTAAGGCTGTTTATATTGAAACTGGTGCTTGGTCTAAGAAGGCTATTGCTGAAGCAAAGAAGTGTGGAGAAGTTATCGTTGCAGCATCAAGCAAGGATAAGAATTACACATACATCCCAGATTGTTCTGACTTAGATATTCCTGAAGATACAGATTACGTCTACATTTGTGAAAACGAGACTATCCATGGTGTAACATGGAATACTCTTCCAAATACAAAGGGACACGTTCTTGTTTCTGACCAGTCATCTATGTTCTTAAGCAAGCCATGCAACGTTTCTGACTATGGTCTTATCTATGCAGGTGTACAGAAGAATGTTGGTCCTGCTGGCATGGTAGTTGTTATCATTAGAGAAGATCTTATCAGAGATGATCTCGAGAATCTTCCAATCTACCTTCAGTACAAAACACATGCAGACAACGACAGTATGTATAATACTCCAAACTGCTGGGCTATCTATTGCTGTGGTAAGGTATTCAAGTATCTCAAGGATCTTGGTGGCTTAGAGGTTATGCACCAGATGAATATCGATAAGGCTAAGATTCTTTATGACTTCTTAGACTCTTCTAAGATGTTCCATGGAACAGTTGAAAAAGAATTCAGATCATTAATGAATGTTCCATTTGTTACTGGTTCTGCAGACTTAGATGCAGAAGTTGTAGCAGCAACAAAGAAGGCTGGATACGATAACCTTAAGGGACATAAGAGTGTTGGTGGTTTAAGAGCTAGTATCTACAACGCAATGCCTAAAGAGGGTGTTGAAGCTCTTGTTGACTTCTTAACAAAGTTTGAGAAAGAACACAAATAATTAGAAAAGTATAAGATCAGAAATGACCTAACTAATTGTTTTCCTTCGAACAGGCATGATTAATTGTTATGCCTGTTCTTTTTTAAAGATTATATCGATTCCTTTAAGACTATTTTCTGTTATCTGATATGAAATACTTTACTGTATTTGTTGGATTCTTGAGTTCAGTTTTAAAGAATTCCGGGTACATTTTTCTGTCATCCTCGAGCGAAACCCACACTAGGCGTTCCTTGCTATTACCTTCAATAAAGCTATCACTAATTGGAGTAAATGAATCAGGTACATTCATATAGAAGAAAAAAGAAATCTCATAGACTAACTTATTAAGACTTGATTGGGCGTCGCCATAGAAATAGTTTTCATGGACAAAGCCAAGGCGATTAATTTCCATCTTAACTCCTGTTTCTTCAAAGACTTCACGAATAACTGCTTCCTCTGCTGTTTCTCCAAACTTTAATCTACCACCAACTGAATAGAGATAATCTCTGTTATTGGTAACCATTAAAAGCTTTGCGTCATTCATGATGATAGCGCCAGAACGAATGTTTAATATTCCATTGTCACAGACTACTGACATATCTTTATTCATTGTTCTATCTCCTATTTTTAATAGATTAAAAGGTAACTAAAAAAAACAGGAAACACCTCAATGCATTCTGTTTCCTTAATAAATACCATTTTAATATCTTTTTGCAATAAAAAAACTCCTATAAGAGGAGTATTAAGCGACCGACGGGAATCGAACCCGCATCTTCAGCTTGGAAGGCTGAGGTAATAGCCATTATACCACAGTCGCACGACATGAAAAATCATACTTAAAAGGAAGCTTAATTGTCAACAGAGTTTTTGAAAAAAATCAAAAGAGAGTAGGCTCGTTGACACTATGTTCTTTATAAAGCTTGAAAGAAAGTCTATGGATAGGACAAGGCCCATATTTTAGTATTGCTTCATAGTGCTCTTTTGTTGGATATCCTTTATGTTTTTCAAACCCATACTCAGGCCATTTTTTTGCAGCTTCTACCATAATTCTATCTCGTTCATTTTTAGCAATAATAGATGCTGCCATTATCTCAGGTATTTTACTATCTCCCTTAACGATAGCCTCTACAGGATAAGGTACAAGAGGTGTTTTATTACCATCGCACAAAAGAATAGAAAAAGGGTGAGAAGAATAAACTTCCATACTTGATTCTCTCATCCCTAAGAGAGAAGCATTTAGAATGTTTATCTCATCAATAGTTTTATGGGAAATCACCTTAACAGAATAACTAATTGCCTTTTCTTTAATAATCTTTTCGACTGATAGTCTTTCTTTCTCTTTCATTACCTTTGAATCGTGTAAAATAGAATAATCAAAGGAAAACGGAAGAATAACAGAGGCGACAACGACAGGGCCTGCCAAAGGACCTCTTCCTGCTTCATCGGTTCCACAAATTATTCTATTGTCATCATCCAAGTCAGTAAAAAGTTCAACTTCCATATTTACTTGATATCTTATATAATGACAGAGATATTTTTCAAGGAGAAGGAATGTTTTTAAAGTCCCTTGAGCTCAATGGTTTTAAGAGCTTTGCAGATAAAACTCATATAGATTTTACAGATGGTATTACATCTCTCTTGGGCCCAAATGGCTGTGGAAAGTCTAATATCGTTGACTCAATTAAATGGGTTCTTGGCGAACAGTCCACAAAGACGCTTCGTGCTAGCCGCATGGACGATGTTATCTTCTCTGGAACAGAAACAAGAAAGCCTAGTTCGATGGCTGAAGTAACACTTACAATTGATAATGAAAATAGAAATCTTCCAACAGATGTTCCTGAAATTGTCATTAAAAGACGATTATTTCGTTCTGGCGATGGTGAGTATTATCTTAATGGACAACGCTGTTTATTGAAAAATATAAAAGAACTCTTTATGGATACTGGAGTTGGTAAAAGTGCTTACTCTATCCTTGAACAGGGTAAGATTGACCAGATTCTCAGTAATAAGCCTGAAGATAGAAGATATATTTTTGAAGAAGCTGCAGGTATTTCTCGATTTAAAGTTAAATGTAATGAAGCTCAAAACAGGATACAAAAAGCTGAAGAGAATATTAATCAGTTAACAACAGTTCTTAATGAAGTTAAAAGAACCTACGATAGAACAAAAGTTCAAGCTTCAAAGGCTCTTAAGTGGCAAGAACTGAAAGATAAGGCATTCTTTCTCGATGTAGATATTAAGCTTAGTCGTGTAGACACATTCATGAAGCTTAAAGATTTGCGAGAAAAAGAAGAAGAGGATGCAAAGAGAACAAGTGAGGAACTGCATCTAAAGCTTGGTGCTTTTGATGATGACATTTCTTCCTCATCTTCTGTTGTTAGTCAGTACCAAGAAAAGAGTAAAAATCTTGAAATATCAATTGGAAGAGCTGACGCAATGCTATCGAGTTTAAGTGAGACTATCGTAGCACTTAAAGATAGCTATAAGCAGTATCTTGAAAAATATGAAAGCTCCGAAAAACGATGTAAAGATATTGAAGATGAGATTAACAGAAACAAAGAAGATAAAGAAAACTATGAATCTTCTTTGGAGTCTCTTTCAGAGCGTCTTGAAGAGAAAGAAAGCCAGATTAAATATGCTGAGAATGCTCTTACTAATGCACGTATTGAGATAGCTAAGCTAAATGAAACAATTAGAGAAGCAGAAGATAGTAACTCTAAGCTTGATGAAAATCTTCGCTCTTTAAGTGAAGAACTTAAAAGTGTAATTGAATCATTAATTAAAGAAGTTGATGCTAATACAGGCACAGAGTATTCTGCTAAGCGCTATGATGATGCTAATCATCAATTAGTTGCTTTATTAAATGAATTGCTCTCGGACATTAAATCTAGAGAAGAATTCTTAAACTCTCTTCCTAGTGGCGTTGAGTATTCGAAAGATATTGCACTTAAAGATTATTTGAAAATAGAAGAAAAAATAAGAAAAGTATCTTTACTTTTTTCTCAATTCAAAGACTCTATTCCTCCTGTAATTAATACAATTCTTTCCCCAGAAGGTCTTGTAAGCAAAAAACGTGGCATTGTTGAAAGAGAAGACAATGCAAGAGAGTTAATTTTAAATAATAGGAAGACAATTGATGGAGCAAGGGTCCAAATAGAGAGTAGGGAAAGTGATATATTATCACTACAAACAACTATTTCATCTTTGAAAGAGCTTATTGGATCGCTACGTGCCTCAATTGAAAATAATAAAGAGACTATCAAACGTCTCTCTGACACTATTTTAAAGAGAGAATTGGATCTTCAAGATGAGAGAGATGGTAGTGAAATTGCTAAGAAGCGACTATATGAAGTTGCTGAGAGAATAAATAGCAAGAACGAAGAAAAGACTAAAGCTGAAAATAGTATTGTTTCATTAAAAAAAGAGTTAGAAGAAACAAATAAAGAGTTAGGTGAGCAATATAAATCACTTAACGATAAGAGACAAGAAAAAGAAGCTCTACTTGCCCGCATTAATGAAGAAGAGAAGAAGGCCGTTGCGGCTTCAATGTACATTGAAAGCATTAATAATGAAATTCAAACTGTCTTTACAACCTTCTTTGAAACATATGCTCGTAACTTAAATGAGTTTGAGGATAGATTAACTCCAGATTTAAAGGACGAAACTACACTAAAAGCTGAGTTTGATTCTGTCAACCAAGAGATTAAAAGCCTTGGTAACATTAACCATGCAGCTAAAGACGAATTTGACCAAGCTGAAGACCAGTATAAATTCTATTCAAAGCAACTAGATGACTACAATAAAGCTAAAGTCGATATGGAGAGTGTCCTTAACGAGATTCTCGATAAATCTAAAGAGATGTTCCTTGCTTCCTATAAAGAGATAAGCGATAACTTCCAAGCTATGTTTAAGCGTCTCTTTGGCGGTGGAAGGGCAGAGTTGAGCTTAACTGAGCCAGATGAAGTTTTAACTTCAGGTATTGAAATTCTTGCACAACCACCCGGAAAGAGCATGTCAACGCTTTCTCTTCTATCTGGTGGAGAGAGAAGTATGACAGCTGTTGCTCTTCTCTTTGCAACTTATCAAGTTAAGCCATCACCTTTCTGTATTCTAGATGAGATTGATGCTGCCTTAGATGATAGAAATATTGGTTATTTCTTGGACGTTTTACAGGACTTTGCACAGACAAGCCAATTCATCATTATTACGCATAATACACATACCGTTACTGGTGGTAACGCTATGCTCGGTGTCTCTCAGATGGAAGCTGGTGTATCTACAGCTGTAAGCTACAGAATTGCTTCAATTGAAGGACAACCTAGAATTCTAAACGATGAGGGTAATGAAGTTGAATTCGATAGTGAAGGAAGGAAGAAAAAATAAAAAAAAGGATATACTTTATTCTGTAGCTTTATTTTGTATATAAATTGGAGAGTTATTCTCTTTTTAATTGACCAAAATAGCCTCAATAATGTATAAGTTTTATTTGAAGTATTTACGTGGAATAGGTTATGTTTGATAGTATCAGCAATAAATTCACAAGTGTGATTAAAACCCTTTCAGGAAAGGGTAAGATTAGTGAAAAAAATATAAGAGATGCAGTCGAAGAGATAAAACAAGCTCTTTTAGATGCTGATGTCAATCTTAGAGTTGTTAGACGTTTTGTTAATTCCACTATAGATGAAGCTCTTGGCGAGAAAGTTCTTAATTCAGTAGATCCTGGTCAGCAGTTTACAAAAATTGTATATGACAAAATGGTTGCACTTTTGGGTTCTAGTGCTGATGAAACAGCACTTAAGCTAAAAGGAAAAGATGCAACAACTGTCATATTGATGATGGGTCTTCAAGGTTCTGGTAAGACAACTGCTTCTCATAAGCTTGCATATAGACTTAAAAAGGAAGGACGAAATGTTCTTCTTGTTGCTTGTGACCTTGTTCGTCCTGCAGCTATTGAACAACTTTGTATTTTAGGTGAAAAGGTTGGAGTTCCTGTATTTACCATACCAGGCGAAAAGAACCCAAGTGTTGTTGCTTCAAAAGCTATAGAAAAGGCCAAGAGAGAACTCTACGATACAGTAATTATCGATACATCTGGTAGAATGCACTTAGATGATGCACTTATGGAGGAGATTCAAAATCTTGCCAAAGTAACTAATCCAGATGAAAAGCTCTTCGTTGCCGATGCAATGACAGGACAGAGTGCTGTAGACATTGCCAAAGAATTTGATGAAAAGGTTGGAATAACAGGTGTTATTTTAACAAAGTTTGATTCAGATACACGTGGTGGTGCTGCTCTTTCTTTAAGAAGTGTTGTTGGAAAGCCAATTAAATTTATTGGAACAGGCGAGAAGATGGAAGACTTGGAGGTCTTCTATCCTGAGCGTATCGCATCTCGTATTCTTGGCATGGGAGATGTTGTTTCTCTTGTAGAAAAGGCACAAGAAGCTTTTGATGAAAAAGAAGCTGAACGCCTACAGAAAAAGATGGCGAAGAATACTTTCGATCTCGAAGATTATCTTGGACAGCTTGAAAGTATGAATAAAATGGGATCTGTTGATAAGTTAATTGAAATGATTCCAGGCGCTAAAGGACAAATTAGTGAAGATGATATAGACTTGAAGGAAATTGAGAGAGAAAAAGCCATAATTAAGTCCATGACTCGTTTTGAGAGAGCTAATTATCGCATAATAGGTCCTTCAAGAAGAAAAAGAATTGCTAAAGGCTCAGGCACTAGCGTTTCTGATGTAAATAGGTTACTTAAAAAGTTTGAAAAGAGTAAGCTTATGCTAAAGAAGCTTGCTGGAAATAAGAAATTACAGGCTCAGATGATGAAGAGTTTAGGCATGTGAGCCTTCAAGTAGTATAAGGAGAAAAACTGTGAGCACAACAATGAGACTCAAAAGAATGGGAACAAAGAAGAGACCATACTACAGAATTGTAGTTCAGGATAGCAGAATTGCTACATCCTCTAAGACAATTGATGAAGTTGGTACTTATCGCCCTGTAGAAGCTAATGACCAGATTAGTCTTAATGACGACAAGGTTAAGAGCTGGATTCAGAAAGGTGTAGTAGTTTCACCAACTGTAAAGAATCTTCTCAACTCAAAGGGATTTACACTCGATAGAAAACAGGACTAATTCTGTGAGGTGTCGAGATGGAAAAGGAACTTGTTGAATTCATGGTCAAGAGCCTTGTTGACGTACCTGAAGAAGTAAGCGTAAACGTAATAGAAGGTGAAAAATCTACTATTTTAGAGTTACGTGTTGCTCAGGAAGATGTCGGTAAGGTTATCGGTAAGCAAGGCCGTATTGCTAAAGCTATCAGAACAATTTTGTCTGCTAGTGCAACGAAAGACGGCAAACGTGCTACCTTGGAGATTCTTGACTGATGTTAGCACCTCTCCTTGCCACAGCAAAAATCGGAAAGACACATGGTATTGATGGTTTCTTACGTGTTTATTCTCTTAGTGGGGAGTATTCACATTTAAAGAAGCTGAAGAGTTGTGTCGCCGTTTTACCGTCAGGAGAGGAGTTAACCTTATGTGTTGATTCCATACAAGTTAAAGGTGATATTTTCTTAATGAAGTTTTCATCCTATTCATCTCCCGAAAAAGCAAGAATTCTATCAAATGCAACCATTATGATTCCTCGTTCTTCTGCTCCTAAACTGAAGAAGGGAGAATATTATATAGCTGATTTATATGGTATGGATGTTTTGGTAGATGGCAAAAAAGTTGGAAAAATAGAGTATACAATGGAAGGAGGACAATCTCTTCTACTTAGTATTGTAAGAGACGATAATAAGAAGAGCTACTTGGTTCCAAATCTTCCTGTATATGTTAATAATATTTCTATTGAAAATAATTCATTAGATTTAATTGCTCCTTATTTATTAGACATCGAATGAAGATAACAATTCTTACGCTCTTTCCAGAAATGGTGGAGCCTTTTTTTACATCATCTATAATGAAACGAGCAGTAGAGAAGGGGATTGTTGAGTACGAAATAATTAACTTTCGTGATTTTGCAGAAGGTAAACATAAAAAGGTAGACGATGAGCCTTTTGGCGGAGGTGCTGGCATGGTAATAAAGCCATCTCCACTTTACGAATGTATTTCTAGTCTTTCCTTAAAAGATAAGAGAATTATTTTTCCAACTCCTTCCGGAAAACTATTAACTCAAAAATACTCTGAAGAGTTATCTAAAGAAAAAGAACTTGTCTTTATTTGTGGGCACTATGAAGGCTTAGACCAAAGGGTAATTGACGAGTTTGTAACTGATGAAATTTCAATAGGGGATTACGTATTATCTTCTGGCGAAACGGCCACAATTGTTGTCATTGACTCTTTATATCGTCTTATAGAAGGAGTAATAACAGAGGATAGTCTTAAAGATGAGAGTTTTTCATCTGGATTACTTGAATATCCACAATATACTAGACCTGAAGTATATTGCAATAAAAGTGTGCCTAGTGTATTATTATCCGGTAATCATAGCCATATTACCGAATGGCGAAGATACAAAGGGCTGGAAAAAACACTGCTCAACCGGCCAGATCTGCTCTCGCATGCCTCTCTCAGCATAAAGGAGCGACAAGATTTATTGAATATTTATAATAAAGAAGAGGAATGATATGGATATCATTAGAGCTATTGAAGCAAAGCAGATCAAAGAGAATGCTGAAAATTTCAGCGTTGGTGATACAGTAAAGGTTTTCTTTAAGATTGTTGAAGGAACAACAGAAAGAGTCCAGGGATTTGAAGGCATTGTCATTGCTAAGAATAATTCTGGAATTAGAAAGACTTTCACAGTTCGTAAGATTTCTTATGGTGTTGGTGTTGAAAGAATTTTCCCACTTCACTCACCAAGAATTGAAAGAATTGATGTTCTTAGAAAAGGACGTGTTAGAAGAGCTAAGCTCTACTATCTCAGAGATAGAGTTGGTAAGGCTGCTAAGGTTCCTGAGCTTATCAAGAAGAACGCTTAAGGCTTTTTGTCACTACAGTCCCTCATTTTTTTGGGGGATTTTTTTATTTATTTTGTAACCTTGGTAAAATTAAAGTTTTTTTTCTAGTGTCTTCACACAAAATACTTAAAATAAAGGTAATTACTTTTAATATTTTTATTTCAAGATATTTAGTTTCTGTGTAAGATAGAGACATAGTTTGTTTTGTGAGTTTTTACTCTTAAACAGATTTAGTTGGGGTTAGGTAATAAGGTTTATTCCTAAAAAATACCTTACTTGTACCATGTCTTTGGTATGAGATAATTAATATAATTAATCCGTTAGACGGAAATAAGGATGGCGACAAGATGAAAAGAAAGAGTTTCGGAAAGTTAGCAATTGTGACACTTCTCGCTGTTGCAATGCTTCTTGGTCTCTGTGTTTGTAGTAAGAAGGCTGAAACAAAGCCTGCAACAACTGCTACAACTACTACTAATGCTAAGGTTGAAACAACACAGCCTAGTACAACTACAACAGTAGCTAAAGCTGAAGAACCAGCTCCAGCACCAACTCCAGCTGTTGAAGTTAAGGCAGAGGAAGTAAAGGAAGAGCCAAAAGAAGAGGTTAAGGTAGAAGAACCAGTTGTTGAGACAACTCCAGAAGTTGTTGAAGAGGCTAAAGAAGAAGAGCCTGTTGTTGAAGAAGAAGTTGCTAGTGAAGAAACTCCTATTTTCTCAACACTTTTCACATATAATGGTGTTACATCATCTATCGTTGCATATAGCAATCATGCAACAGTTTCTATTCCAAGTGGTGTTTCTGAGGATGATATTGCATATCTTGCATCTTTACTTACAAATGCATACCCAGAAGCAAAGGCAGTTACTTATTCAGTTGTCGATGGTAAGCTTGAGTTAACATATCCAGAACAAGCTAGTGAGTTTATCGTTGCTGCAATTAATACTTTAGAAACAGATGCAAAAGCGCTTATCGATGGACTAACAGCTCCTGTTGAACCAGTAGTTGAAGAAGTAAGCGTTGCAGAAGTTAGTGATGAACCAGAACAAACAGAAGAATCTGACTTCTCAATTGCTGAAGATGGTACAATTAAGGCAATCTATAGTTATCACAATCTAGCTAATGCATCAATTACAATGACAGATACTGAGGCTACAATTCACTATCCTTCTGAATATATTTATAAGTCAGACATTGAGGATTTTATTGCTAACATTGTTAAGGAATTCCCATACGTAGCTGATTATGTAACATATTCAATTCCTGAAGATGGAACATTAGTTATTTCTTATCCAAGTAACGTAGTTGATGAAGCTTTTGAGAAGGTTGAAGTTCTTGCTTACCTCAATGATGTAGTTACAGAATATGCTGATTCAGTACTTTCTGCTTATCTAGTTCCAGCTACAGAGCCAGTTGAAGAAGCTGTTGCTAAAGCAGAAGAAGCTGTTGCTGAAGAAACAGTTGAAGCTCCTGTATTCTCATCTATTTTCTCATATAAGGGAATTACAGCAAATATTATTGCTTACTCAGATTATGCTACTATCTCAATTCCAGAGGGTGTAACAGAAGATGATATCAACGCTATTGCATCTGAACTTGTTGAATCTTATCCAATGGCTAGTGCTGTTACATATAGTCTTGACGGTAATAATCTTGTTCTCTCTTATCCTGAGCAGAGTGATGATTTTATTCTTGTTGCTATTACTCAGCTTGAAAATGATGCTAAATGGCTCATTGATCAGTTAACACCAGTAGTTGAAGAAGCTGTTGCTAAGGCAGAAGAACCAGTTGCTGAAGAAGTTCCTCTCTTTTCTACTATCTTTACATATAAGGGTGTAACTTCAAATGTTATTGCTTACTCTGATCATGCTACTATCTCTATTCCTGAAGGTGTAACAGAAAAAGATATCAACGCTATTGCTTCTGAGCTTGTTAAAGCTTATCCAATGGCTAGTGCTGTTACATATAGCCTTGAGGGAGATAACCTTGTTCTTACATATCCAGAAGAAAGTGAAGACTTCATTGCAAGTGTTGCAACTCAGCTTTCTAGCGATGCAAGATGGCTTATTGACCAGCTAACACCTGCTACAGAAGAAGTTGCTATTGCTAAGGTTGAAGAGATAGCTCCAGTTGTAGAAGAAGTTAAGGAAGCTCCAGTAGAGACAGCTAAGGCAGAAGAGCCAGTAGCACCAGTTGCTGCTCCAGAAGTATCAGCTGCTCCTGTAGAAACAGTTGAAGTTGTCGCTCCATCTGTTCCAGTTGCAGCTCCAGTTGCTCAGAAAGAAAGCTTCATTAAGGGTTACAGTGCATCTATCACAGTTACACCTAAGGCTAACGTTTCAAGTGTTTGGGATAGTCCATGGGTTCTCGGTCTTGGTGGAAGATTTGCTCTTGACTTTGGTAAATTTAGTGTTGGTGTTAAGGCTAGTTATGATCTCTCTGCATATATGCCAGTTGCACTCTACGGAAAGTATAATGCTGTTGAACTTGGTAATGGTAACCTTTATGTCTTGGGTGCTGCAGGTGCTAATATTGGTCTTAATGGCAGAACAACAGGCGCTCTATTTGAACTTGGTGTTGGTTATGAATATAACTTCAGTGAAATGTTCAGTGCATTTGCAGAAGTTACTGGCCAGTATACAACAAATAATAAGTTTGAAGTTGGTGCTACACTTGGCGCATCAGTTAAGTTCTAATTATCAAAAAACTTATCTTAAAAGGGCTATGGGAAACCATAGTCCTTTTTCATCTAGTAACAATTAATCCGATTTTGTATATTTTTTTTGTAACTATCGCAATTGTAATATGTTTCTTCAATGTTTATTATAAAGTAGGGAATAAGGGTAATTTATGAAAAAAAAGAGTTCCAAAGTATTATTTTTATTTGTTGTTATTGTTTCAGTTTTAATTCTTGTTTCATCATGTAAGAAAAAAAATGAAACAGTAAATAATAGTACAATAGTTTCTAATCTTCTTACTTCAACAGATACTCAGGCTAATAGTGAAAGAAATCCTGTTGTAGTTGTAAATCCTCCAGTAGTTGAATCAACAACAAAAGCAGAAGTTACAAATAGTCAAGAAGTAAAGGCTGAAGAAACAAATACTAGCAGTTCTTCATTAGCTAATACAGAAATTAAAGTTGAAGCTACTTTAGTTGAAAATAAAACAGAAGATGTAAAGGCTGAAGTAACTCAAAATGAAGAAGCGCCAAAGACAGAGGAAGTTTCTTCAAATACTCCTGTTTTCTCTGAAAGAGTAAATGTAGGAGATGTTAGCTTCTTAATTACAATTGATGATGATAAGGCTACAGTTGATTATACTCCATATACATTTGCTGATAGCGATGTAATTGGTTTTATTGAATATCTAGCCGAAAACTATCCTGCAATTGCAGAAAGCGTTAGCTACTATAAAGAAGGAAGCGTTGTAACATTTACTTATCCAAATGGATATATAGGCGACGATAACTACAAAAAAGATGTTGTCTCTAGCTTTATTATTTTACTAAATGAGTATATTAGGAATTCTCTTGATAGCACAGTTTCATTTACATTCTCTCTTAATGGCAAGAATGTAGATGTTTCACTTGCTCAGTCTCGTGCTATTATTAAATCTTCTCCACTATTAAGTGAAAGTGAAATTGATTCTTATGCAAATATTCTTCTTTCAGCTATTCCTGAATTAAAGGATGCATCATATTTAATTAATGACAAAGGTGAAGTTGTTATTACTTATCATGAAGTTTCTTTTGAGAAATTAAATGAATATAAGAGTGAAATTGAAAATTTAATTAACTCGAATATTGCACTTCCTGTTGAAAAGGAAATTGAAACAGTTTCTATTGAAGAAGTAAAGCAAGAAAATAAGAGTGAAGAAGTTAAGGAACAATTAGTTGAACCAAGTAAGAGTGAAGATACTTCTACTAGTTTAACAGAGCCTGTAACAGAAAAGGGAAGCTTCATTAAGAACTTTAATGTTGGCTTAAGTGCTTCTGTTAGATATGACTATAAGAACAATTGGATTATTCCAGATTTCAAATTTAGAGCATTCTATTCTATTTCTCCTAAGTTTGCGCTTGGCCTTGTTACTGGCTATGATATGAGTGGATATATTCCAGTAACTGTAAGAGCTAAATATAACTTCTATGATAATTTCTACCTCTATGGTGGAGTTGGCTATAGATTTGGACTAGGAGTAAGAAGTGAAAACTCTTCAATTATAATTGAAGCTGGAATTGGTTACGAATATTCATTTAATGAACACTTCTCTATGTTTGGTGAAATTGGTGTTGAATATGCACCAAAGAGCAGAAGTATTTTAACTCCAGGAGTAACAGTTGGTGGATCATACAAATTCTGAGGTTTTAATGGACCAAAACTTTCAAAAGAATAGAAATTCAAAGAAAAACAAGAAACCTTTTGGTCAACAGACAAAGGTAGCTAAGGCAAAAACCAAAAAAAAGGGTAGGCAGCGCCTTAGCGCCATCTCTGGTTTTTCAACATTATCACAAGTATCAGGAGCACCTCTAACAAGAAGTTTTCATTCTTCAATTCCAGTTGCTGCTCCTCTAAGTGTTAGTGAACCTCATCCAGTATGTACAATATGTGCAAAAACAATAGATTTGATTGCTGATTCTTTTTTCTACAATGGTGGATATGCCCATTTTGATTGCGTTCTTTCTGCTTTAAAAGAAAAAGAAACGCTAGGCGAGGGCGATACAATTAGTTATGTTGGTTCTGGATCTTTTGCTATCTGTCATAAAGATGAGAATGGAAAATATTCAATAGTAAAGAAAATTGAAGTTGAGAATAAAGATGAGTATTCCCACTTTAAAGATTATGTTGAGAGTTTAAAGAAATGAAGATAGCTGTTATCCCAGGAAGCTTTGATCCATTAACAGTCGGGCACGTTAACATTATTGAACGTGCCTCTCTTTTATTTGATGAAATACATGTTGTTGTTGGCATAAATAAGAAGAAGGATTACTTATTTTCTGTTAAAGATAGGGTAAAGATGATTAAGAAGAGTCTCTCCCACTTGAATAATGTCACTGTTACCTCATATCCAGGCTTAATTGTTTCATATTGCAGAAACGTATCAGCACAATATATTGTTAAAGGCTTACGTGACAGCACAGACTTTTCTTATGAACACGAACTAGAAATAAATAATAAATATATTGCGCCAGAAATTGAGACAGTTTATTTCACTTCAAAGAAGGATAATAATTTTATCCGCTCTAGTAGTGTAAAAACCTTCCTTGATTATGGTGTAGATGTTAAAGATTTAGTTCCAAATCCCGTTTATGAAGAGATATTAAAACTAATAAAAAAATAATTGTTTTTACTAATTTCTTTCTCAATAAATAATTGTTTTATATTAGCTTTTCTTATTTCTTTTTTTTCAAAAACTATATTGACTAAAGCGGCTATTTCCTATTAAATATTCATGTTGTTTGGAGAGGTTCCCGAGCGGTCAAAGGGGGCAGACTGTAAATCTGTTGGCTATGCCTTCGAAGGTCCGAATCCTTCTCTCTCCAATAAGGCCTTCTAAAAGTAGAAGGTCTTTTTTTTGAGGTTATATGTTTTATTCTGATGGCTTAAACTTTACTTGTCAGATGTGTTCATATTGTTGCGCAAATGAACCAGGATATGTCTTTCTTAGTAAAAAAGACATAGATAACCTTGCTACATTTTTAGCTGTTGATAGAGATATTTTTATCAAAAACTATACTCGCTATGTTGATTATGGCAGGTATTATTTAATTTCATTAAAAGAAAGAACTAACTACGATTGCGAGTTTCTTACTAAAAATGGATGCTCTGTCTATTCGGCACGTCCTGTACAATGTAGAACATATCCTTTTTGGGAAAACATTCTTTCTTCTCGCTCTAATTGGGATAATGAAAGCATCTACTGTAAAGGAATAAATAAAGGCCATAAAGTAAGTAAATTAGATATAGAAAAAGCACTGAAAGCTAATAGTGATAATGCCCCATTAATTATTTTAAAAAACAAGATGGGTAACTCTTTGAAAAAATAATTATTTATATTTATATTCTTTAGTGGAGAATAAGTTGCCTAAATTTAGTGAAAACACAATTGAAAGCATTAAAAGAAAGTTAACCATTTCAGATGTAATGGAAAACTATGCCCATGTAGAGTACAAAGGTGGCTCAAAATGGGTTAAGTGTCCATTCCATGGAGGTGGTAATGAACGCACCCCATCTTGTAAAATTGATGATGATAGGGGAACCTTCTATTGTTTTTCATGTAAAGAAAGTGGTGATATATTTTCACTCGTAATGAAAAAAGAAGGCCTTGATTTTTCGTCTGCTGTTGAGCTTTTAGCAAGAAGGGCTGGTGTTCCGCTAGAAGAGGATTATTCTTCCTCTAATGGAGAGGCAAAGAAAAAGAAAGATGAAAAGGAAGCTATGTATGATCTATACAATAGACTTCTAAGTACTTTTCATTATCTTTTATTAAATTCTGCTGAAGCAGACGGGGCTAGAAATTATTTAGCTAAAAGAGGCGTTAGCTCCGAGATGATTGAAAAATTCTCACTTGGCTATGCGCCACAATCTCCACAGTGGCTATATAGCTTTTTGCTTAAGAAAAACTATACGGACGAATTTTTAGCTAAAACTGGACTCTTTTCTCAACGCAATAAAGAGTGGCCGTTATTTGTTAATAGAATAATGTTCCCAATTAGAGATAGGCAAGGACGAACAATTGCTTTTTCTGGCAGGGATTTATCACAAAGCGATAGAGCTCCCAAATACATTAATAGTCCAGAGACTGTGATAT
Organism: Spirochaetales bacterium UBA4629; assembly: GCA_002406055.1. GTDB lineage: Bacteria > Spirochaetota > Spirochaetia > Sphaerochaetales > Sphaerochaetaceae > Ornithospirochaeta. The sequence goes on along the minus strand of DHMZ01000030.1, from coordinate 7,324 downwards.
ATCAAAAGAAAGATAATTTCTTTGGACTTTTTGAAGCTAAAAAAACAATAAGTGAAAAGAAGTATGAACCAATTCTTTGTGAGGGTAACTTTGATGTTATGGCAATGCATCAAGCCGGCTTTACAAGTGCTGTTGCTTCTCTAGGCACATCATTTACTGTTGAGCAATGTAGAAATATGAAAAAGTATTTTCCTTCTGTTACTGCTTTTCATATGCTATTTGATTCAGATAGTGCAGGTCAAAATTCAACAATAAGAGCAATCAATATTCTTAACAATAATGGACTAGGACAATTTGTCCATAAACTTAAAACTGCCAAGGATGCTTCAGAACTCTTAGAAAAGAGAGGAATAGACGGAATAAAAGAAGAATTTGAGAGCTATACTACGGGCTTTGAGTATCTTGTACAAAATGGGTTAAATCGTTATGATATAAAGAATGCGAGAGAAAAATCAGACTTTGTAAAATCGCTTAGTGAATACCTAAATGGCTCTAGTAGCGAAGTAGAAAGAGATAGCAATATTTTGTATCTTTCTTCTCTTTTAGGTATTGATGAAGATGCGATTAAGGAGGATTTAAAAAAGACCTCTCTTCCTTCTAATTATTCTAATAATGAAAGGGAAGATGAAAGCAATGAATATAGCTTTAAGAGCGACCCAAGAAGCGTTTCATTTGATCTTTATGCTATGCTCTATCTTGCTAATCATAGAGATTTATTTAAGAGCTACAGAACACGAATTAGTTTTGGTGATTTAGAGGATAGCCTAGCTCAAAAGTTATATTTGGCATTAGAAAATGCCATGCGTGATGATATTGTTTCAAACGAACTATTTCTAACATACGTGAGTGATAGTGTTTTAAAAGAATATGTTTCTGCATCATTTGCCTTAGATGAATTTAAGGATGATAGAACAGAAGCAATGGAAGAAGTAATAAAGAGAATTAATCTACGTTCACTTGAAAGAAAAAGAGATGTTTGGAATCAACAGATTTCTAGAATTAATAAAAGTGATACAGATGCACTAAATGAGATTTTAGAAAAGAAACTAAAAATTGATGGTGATATTGCAAAACTAAAGGCAAACTTAGCCAGTTTTGATCCAAGGAGTAGTGGGGTTTAAATGTCAGAAGAAATACTATCTAGTGAATTATTTCTTAGTCTAGAGAAGCTTGAAAAAGAGAAGGGCTATATTACTCTAGTAGATATCATTACTGCAAAGAAAGCTTACGGACAAAAAGGAATCAGTAATGATGACATTATAGAAGCCGCAAAAGCAAAGAATTTAAACTATGTTGAATCAGATGATGATTCTGATGACTTTGCTTCTGAACCAACTGAAGCTGATTTGAATGCCAAAGATGATGATATTGAAGATATCGCATTAGAGGATGATTTTGATGATTTTGATGATGTCGATCCAACTGTAGATGAACTAAATGAAATCGAAAAGGAAGTTGGAGAAGAGGACTTCGGTAATGACTCATTAGACAAAAAGAAAAAAGAATCAGATGAAGATGATGAGGACGAGGAAGAAGACGAAGACGAAAGCGATGAAGAGTACCCTGAAGAGAACATGAATGAATGGAAAGGTACAGATGAAGACGCTGAAAGTAGCGAACGCTTTATCGACATTTCTTCCTTTAGCGAAAGCAATAGTGAACATCGTTCTAGTCATACTACTTCAAGTAAATATGATACTAGCCAAGATGACCCAATAAGACTCTACCTTAAGGAAATTGGCAATGAAAAGCTCTTAACTGGTGAACAAGAAGTTGAGCTTGCTAAGCAGATGGAGAAGGGCGCAAAGATTGTTAATTCCGTTATTAGAGAGTCTGGCATTTTGATTTCATTCTTTGCTGGTGTTATTAAGCACATTAACACAAAGATAGATGAAGAGAGTGAAGATGCGCTTTCTCCTGAAGATATAAAAGAGTTCTTATCTGTTCAGAAGAGATATAATCTAAACTACAAGGATGCCCTTGGAAAAGAATTTGCTAAAGCTATTAGTGACTATAATGAACTAAAGGCAAGGGTAATTCTTGCTGGTGATGATGCAGAGAAAAACAAAGAAATTAAAAAGAGAAGAGAAGAACTACTCGATCATCTTGGTGGACATCCAAATGAAAAATCTGTGATTTATGAAGGAAAGAAGAGAGCAGATTTTGATACAAGAGAAGAATGGATTGAGTGGTGCAGAGATTGTTCTCGTCGTTATGCTATAAAAGAGAATCGCCAGATTCAGCAAGATATTAAAAAAGAAGAAGAAGAACGTAACGACATTATCAACAGAGAAGTAAACGAAAGAGATGCTAAGTTCATGGAAGAACATAGCGACATGAAGGGTACTGAATTAGATAATGCCATTCTTAAAATTCATAACGAAGTTAAGAAGGAAAATGCTCAAATCTCCCTCTCTCTTGCCAAGAAATTTAAAGATGCAGAGAAAGAAATAGAAAGCTTAGAAGCCAATAAGTATATTCCGGTAACAGATTGGATCAGTTCAATCGAGCTACAAAGCGAAGAAATTGATGCCTTAACAGATATGTTTATCAATGCTAGGGATACAATTATTCAATGCAATCAGAAAAAGGCAGATATCGAGTATAAGCTAAAGATCTCTTCCTCCCGTGAGCTTAGACAGCTTGGTCGTGATCTTGCAACAAGAAATAAAGCTCAAGCTATTGAAGAATCTCTTGGCCTAAGTAGCGATGAGATCAAGGATTTAATTAAGGAACTTCAGTTAACTGAAAAAGAATTAAGAAATATTGAAAATGATTTTGAATGCTCAACAGATGCTGTTATTGAGAGTGTTAAGAATATTCAATATGGAAAGACAATTCTTAAACAAGCTAAAGATAGACTTATTAAAGCTAACTTACGTCTTGTTGTTTCTATTGCTAAAAAGTATACAAATAGAGGATTGCAGTTCTTCGATTTAGTTCAGGAAGGAAATATAGGCTTAATTAAGGCTGTTGAAAAGTTTGAATATGCTAAAGGCTTTAAGTTTAGTACTTATGCAACTTGGTGGATTAGACAGGCTATAACTCGTTCTATCTCAGATCAGGCAAGAACAATTCGTGTTCCTGTTCACATGATTGAGCAGATTAATAAAGTTGTTAGAGTTTCTAGAATCTTGATGCAGTCTCTTGGTAGAGAACCGACAGATAAAGAAATTGCTGACTATCTTGAATGGCCAGAGAGCAAGGTTAAGACAGTTAAGAGTGTTGCTCGTGAACCAATTAGCCTTGAAACTCCAGTTGGTGAAGAAGAAGATTCTGTTTTAAGTGACTTTATTGAAGATAAAGATGCTGAAAATCCAGCTAACCAGACAGCATATAAACTCTTGCAAGATAAGATTAGAGAGCTACTCTCAACTCTTCCAGAAAGAGAGCAAGAAGTATTAAGAATGCGTTTTGGTCTAGACGATGGTTATGCTCTTACTCTTGAAGAGGTTGG
>DHMZ01000030.1:343-3755 GCA_002406055.1 Spirochaetales bacterium UBA4629 | reverse complement strand
CGTCATCCAAAGAGAAGCAGACAATTAAAGGACTGGAGTTAATTAAATAAGTAGAACATATTCTGAAAATCCTATAATATAGTTTTTCGTCAGGAGAAGGTAAGGAAAAATGGCAGAGAACGAAAAGAAGCTAGAAAAACTTAATTGCTTGATCGAACTTCAAAGTGTTATTACAGAAAAGCTTAGTCTTGAGAGTGAAAGGGAAACAATTCCTGAAGATTTACATAGTGATGAATTAGCTTTAGCAAAAGCAAGTCAGTTACTTAATAGTTTAGAGGAAGATTTAAGACAAGCTGAGAGTGAAGAGAAGAGTCTTGCTATTCAGTATGCAGATGCAGATCATCAGTCAAGTGAGTATCAGAAGATTGTTGAAACTCTCTCAACTCAACGTGAATATGAAGCTATGCTTAAGCAGATTACTGAAGCTGAAGGTCGTGCTAAGTCTTTATTAACAGCTCGCAATGCTAAAAATGATCAGATTAAAGAGCTTAAAAATAAAATCAGTGCACAGACAGAGGTTGTTAATTCTTTAACAGATAAAGTTAATGCTGCTAAGACAATTGTTGAAGAAAAGCTAAGAGCTATCGATTCTCAGATTAAAGAACTTGATGAAAAATGTAATGCTATTAAGGGCTCTGTTATTAGTGAAGAATACTATAATAGATTCTATAACATTGCAAAGAAGAAGGGTGGTGAAGGTCTTGTTCCTGTTAGAGGACAGGTTTGTATGGGATGTAATACCGTTCTTCCTATGGAATTTGTTATCAATTTAAGACTTAAGCAAGTTAATGATGAGGTTGATACTTGTCCATATTGCTCAAGAATGATCTATTTTGATGATAGTCTTTCTCCTGAAGAAGAAAAGAACTATATCTTTGATGATATCGACACACTTAAGAACATTACTAAAGGTGGAGATGTCTCTTCTGATGAAAGTTCTGATGAAAGTGATGAAATCCTTGTTGCTGATGACATGGATGATGAATTCTAATATTTCTAGGCTTTAGAAGTAATCGCTTGAAATATAGAGGAAAGTCCGGGCTCCATAGAACGCAGTGCTGGCTAACGGCCAGGAGCAGTGATGCTACAGAAAGTGCAACAGAAAATAAACCGCCGCAAGGTAAGGGTGAAATGGCAGTGTAAGAGACTACCGCTTTCTTGGTGACAAGAAAGGCATGGTAAACCTCACTGGGAGCAAGGTTAAGTATGTGGGTGACTTGTTCGGTTATATCCACGGGTAAACCGCTTGAGGCTAAGAGTAATTTTAGTCCTAGATAGATGATTACATAAACAGAACTCGGCTTATCTGAAACCTAGTTTATTATTTTAAAAGGGTGCTTTTGGCACCCTTCTTTTATAGATCAATTATTTCAAATTTTAAATCAAATTTTTGTCCACGAGGAAAAACATTTGGAGCATATGGATTACTTATTTCACATAGTCCATAATGTCCTTTGCCTTGATTAGTAGAGATCTTTTCAAGTAACTCTTTAGGCTCTTCAGGTTTTAAGTCTCTTTCTTTTACTGTACGGATTACCATCCAATTAAAGACATTATCATTATCTATCCAACAAATAGCAGGATCAACGCCCATAAATGTTTGATAAAGAATCTGAGTAATTTTTTCTTTGTTATAAAGGTTTTCAACAATAGCCATAACAGATGTGTTATATAGCTCCCATTCAGATAGAGAAGCAAAATCATCTGTTGCTATCTTTTCAGGATCAACTTCCTCAATTAATCCTTCTTCATAATACTTATAGCCGTTTAATAAAGCATATTTATTATTTGTAAGATTTAATATATCGCCATTGTCATTAAAAACCATTAAAGAAGGAATAAGATTATTCTTTCTGCATGTTTCTAGTGACATCTCGATAGTACATGTCCTATTTAATAAACCATCTTTTTCTTTCTTAACAAAGATAACGGCAAATACCTTATTTTTAAATCTAAAGACCAAGTCAGCAAAATAAGGAACAGTGTATTCCATTTTTAGCCATTGAAAGTCTTTAAGAAGAGATGGTTCAATTTTTTCACGTAAAGAAGAAAAAAAGGATAGGGCACTGTTATATCTAATGGTATTTGTTTTTTCATCAAGCATTAGAGAAAAATCATCATTTGAAAGCGTAGTTATCTTGTCATCCCAATACAATTGGCCTTTTCGTTTAATCATTTTTCTTCTTCCTTTATTCTATCCCAAAGATCATTCATTTCTTTATTATGCTCTTTATCTAATGGAATTCCTTCTTGTTGAGCCAAGTCAAATAGACGTTGAAAGCGCTCTTTTATCTTATTGTTGCATCTATATAAAGCAACATTTGGCTTAATCTTAAGAAATCTCGCAAGATTAACAACACTAAAAAGCAAATCGCCAATTTCACATTCGATATTATCCTTGTTGCCAGATAATAATGCTTCTTCAACTTCTCGTGTTTCTTCTTTTATTTTATCAACAATGCCATCTGTATTATTCCAATCAAAACCAACTTTTTTCAGCTTCTTCTGTATTTCATACGAAGTGAGAAGGGGATCAAGAGAGGAAGGAATATGAGAGAAAAATGATGAACTATCATCTTTATGACCTTCGACATTTTCTTTAACAGAATTCCATAACGAAAGAACTTCATTTGGATTTTCTGCTTTTTCTTCGCCAAAAACATGCGGATGTCTTCTTATCAGTTTTTCACAAACTTCGTTTATAGCATCCTGAGGTTTGAAATCATTTTGTTCTTCATGAATATAAAGCGTCATGAAAACATTAATCATAATGTCTCCAATCTCTTCTCTTTCAGACGAAATATCTTTCTTTATAACGCCATCAAGATATTCATAAGCCTCATCAATAAGGCTCTCTGTTGCACTTTTATTTGTTTGAATTCTATCCCAGGGACATCCTTCTGGAGACCTAAGTAATGTAATTATTCTATATAGATTATCTACAGCATCGCTAAGATTATCTGCCTTTTTATAATCAATTTTTATCATAGAAAAAGCCTAGCACAAATAAAATATAGTGTAAAATATATCTCTTCTCATCTTATCTTTTTGACAATATAATTTTAGAGGAGAAAAATATGTATGATTATTTAATTGTTGGATCTGGTTTATTTGGTTCTGTCTTTGCTTATGAAGCAAGTAAGCGAGGTAAGAAGTGCTTAGTTGTTGATAAGCGTGATCATATAGGTGGAAACGTATATACGGAAAATAGAGATGGAATAAACCTTCATATATATGGGGCACATATTTTTCATACATCGAATGATGATACCTGGGCATACATTAATCAATTTGCTTCTTTCAATAACTTTGTTAATAGTCCTGTAGCCAATTATAAAGGAAAGCTTTATAACCTTCCTTTTAATATGAATACTTTCTATGAGCTTTGGGGAGATGAAGCTTCAACTCCAGA
>DHMZ01000030.1:0-145 GCA_002406055.1 Spirochaetales bacterium UBA4629 | reverse complement strand
AAAAGACTCTAAAGACCTTCCTAGTTATATTATTAAACGTATCCCTGTTCGATATACTTTTGATAACAACTACTTTAGTGATAGATATCAAGGAATTCCTATTGGAGGTTATACTCAAATAATTGAAAAGATGCTTTCTTCTTCT
>DHMZ01000075.1:20019-28055 GCA_002406055.1 Spirochaetales bacterium UBA4629 | reverse complement strand
TTGACAAGTGTCTTAGGTCATACTAAATGAAGGAAAGAAAGCTATAAATGAAGCTTCTAAATATATAAACAACCACTTCTCTAATTAATTGTTAATAGATAATCTCTTATTTGGCCATCAGATGGGCCAAATGGGAGATTTTTAAGTTCTTCCTTTGTCACCCATATTATTTCTTCATGAACATTCTTTAGAAAGATTAAAGAGTCTGTCTTTACCAAGTGACAATGGAGTGTGTATTCAGTGTCATTATTAATAAACTTTGTAAGAAGAAGAAAATCTAAAACTTTAATTTCTACCCCTACTTCTTCCATCCATTCTCGCTTTAATGTATCTTCAATTGTCTCTCCATAGCGATTTTTACCACCAATGAATTCCCATTTTTCAGATAATGGACCACCTTTCTTTCTTTTAGCAACAAGGTAGAGTCCATCTCTAATAAGAACACCTGCAGTAGTAAGCCTCTCTTTCATATTATCCTCACAGTAAGACTAAAGACGGAAAAACAAAATGCAATACAGCAATAGTTAGAGAGAGCCGCGCAAGAAATATTCGACGGTTCTCTTTTTGCGCAGAAACATAGAGCTGGCTCTCACTTTTTTCTTGACGTTTTATATCAATAAAAAAACAGAGTGTATTATATAAAACTAATAAAGATGGAATTAAGTCTCCAAGGATGAATGGGCCTGGGGAGATAGGAAAGAAAAACAGAATTAATGAGGTTAATAGACCAATAGAAAAGAAAAGATATAGTACGCGTCTGTCTTTCTTTAATTTCTCAGTAAATCTCAACAGAAAAGATAACTGTAATCTATACCTGTTTTGATAGTACAAAAGCGAAGATAAAAGAAGAAACAATACAGATAAAAAATAACCTTGAATCATCTAGTTTTGCCTACCATTTCAATTAAGTTCTCTGCACTATAAAATCCCCACTTTTCATGTGCTCTCTTTCCACTTTCTTGATGCAGTAATGTGCCATTTAGAGCAGAGCTAAGTGGACTCATGCCTTGAGAAAGAAAAGCACCTATTATCCCAGAAAGAACATCTCCAGAGCCAGCAACTCCCAAGCTAGGATTAGCGCCATCGACTATATATACATTATCTCCATCACTTATTGTAACAGTTGAGGATTTAGAGACAACAATAACCTCTAATCTTTTACATAGTTCTTTTATAGCTTCATAATAGTCTTCTGAGTTAATATTCAGTTCTTTGAGTAGCATCTTTGCTTCCCCTAAATGAGGAGTAATAATTGCTCTATATCCAAGTTTCAGATTGAGAGATGGAAGGAGCTTTAAAGCATCAGCATCAATAACAAAATTCTTTCCACTTAAGGCTATCTCTTCAAGCTTTTTTTTGCTTCCTCTTCCCCACCCAGGACCAACTACAAAGGAAGAAGACTCTTTGAAAGATTGAGCAAGAATTATAGAAGGATACGAACTCACAATAGCATCATTAACCTTCTCTGTACTTAAGACTCTAACCTTGCCGCACCCAGCATGGAAAGCCGCAAGAGATGATAAAATTGGAGCGCCTAGGTACTTACTGCATCCTCCAACGATTGTTAAATCTCCTCTTGTATTTTTGTAATCAGCGAGATTAAACTTTCGACTCCTGTAGTCTGAAAATGTTAAAAGAAAGTACTTCCCGCTTCCTTTAATATCATGAGAAGGAAACCCTGGGTTATATAGCTCAATACTGCCACACATAGCTCTATTTTGAGGAAGATACATTTCTCTCTTTAAAGCCATGAAAGATATAGTGCAATTAGCCTTTATTTTATATAAAGAAGGGACATCTAAAGAAATGAGATAAGCATTACTTGAATTTACAAAGTTTACAACTCTTTGAGTCCTCTCATCACACTCTGGCCTCATCTTCACACCAAAGAGACCATCAACTATTATATCAGCATCAACTAAATCTTGGACAAAAAGAGATTTATCTAATCTCTCTTTAAATCTCTCATTTTCACCACTAGAAAGTGGAAAATGCATATAAATATATACTTTTTTTGCACAAGAAAGAGAGAGAGAAGCGAGGTAAAGAGCGTCACTGCCATTATTGCCCTTTCCTACGATAAAAAGAATTGTCTTATCTTTAAACAATTCCTTATGGTTAGAAAAAACAAAAGAAGCAGCATTCTTAATAAGATGCTCTTCACTCAATGAGTATTTAGAAATAAGTGATTTGTCTAAAGCTGAGGCTTCAGGGCCAGAAAGAAGCTCGTACATAAAAAAATTGTATCTATACTTTTCTATTTTGTCTTGAAGAATAATAAAACTTTCGCTAAATTCTATTTGTCTAGGGGTGGCTACGGCCTGAGAGATACCCTCGAACCTGATCTGGATAATGCCAGCGTAGGGAACGACTCTTCTTTTTTTATTATACCCTTATGACAGAATTTTTATTGGAGGCTTTATATGAAAAAGCTAATTTCTGTCGCTATTGCACTACTAGTTGCAATATCACTATTTGCTCAACCAACTGTTGAGAACAACAAAGAAAAGACAGTAACTGTCTATGCTTACGACACCTTCTGCGGAGATTGGGGAAGCAGTAGCACAGTTATCCCACTCTTTGAAGAAAAGACAGGTATCAAAGTTAACCTTGTTTCTGCAGGATCTGTTGGAGAGATGATTAACAAGCTTCTTCTTGAAGGAGATAGCACCGAGTGTGATGTTGTCTTAGGTATTCCTGACGAATTAAGTGAAAAGGTTTTACCTCTCCTTTCTTCTTATGATGCACCAGAATTAAAGAATATCGAAGATAGACTAAAGTTTGATGATACAAATCGTCTATTACCTTTCGATTGGGGTTCATTTGCCTTTGTTTGGGATAGTGAATGTGGTTTAACTAAGCCAACATCTCTTGAGGATTTAACAAAGGACGAATATAAAGGAAAGGTTATTTTAATTGATCCAAGAACAAGTAGTGTCGGCCTTGGCCTTTTGCTTTGGACATACAATACACTTGGTGATGACTACATTGCATGGTGGAAGACTATGAGCAAGAATGCACTTGCTATTGCATCTGGTTGGTCATCAGCTTATGGCCTATTTACAGAGGGCGAAGCTCCAATCGTATTAAGCTACACAACAAGCCCTGTCTATCATGTAATGAACGAGAACACAACTCGTTACCAAGCACTAATCTTTGACGAAGGACATGAAGTTACAATTGAAGGACTTGGTATAATGAAGAATAGCAAGCATAGGGAGGAAGCTGAGGCATTTGTTTCTTTCATTCTCTCTGATGCGCAAGAAAACCTTGCTGTTACAAATTCTATGTATCCTTCTGTATTTACTACAGAGCTTCCAAGTGCTTATGAGTATGCTCCAGTACCTGAGAAAATCTTTAAGGGAAGTGAAAATCTAGCATCTTCTCTTCTTGCATCTTGGACAGAAGAGATAACAAAATAAGGTAATGAAGAAGAATAAAAGCACTTTTTATACTTTACTTGCACTACCATCAATTATATTGACGACATTAATTTTTATTGTCCCAATATTAATGATAATCCTCCGTTCCAATTGTGGGATGGAGGATATGATTGAGTTAGTTAAAGATCGTTATACATGGTCTTTGGTCTCATTTACTTTTTTTCAAGCTTTCTTAAGTGCACTTATTTCTGTAATAATTGCCCTTCCATTTGCTTTTTTCTTTTCATCTTTTACATTCAGAGGAAGAAGCCTAATACTTACACTATCAGATTTAGCCTTTGCTCTTCCATCAATCATAGTTGTACTCGGCTTTGTAATTTGGTATGGCAACAATGGCGTTCTTAATCAAATCCTCTCGCTACTATGTAATGGAAAGTTCAAACTGAATATTCTGTATTCATTTCCGGCAATAATTCTTGCGCATGTATATTTAAACTTTCCTGTTGCATTCTCTATCTTAACATCTGCACTAACAGAATGTGGCAACGAAGAAGAAAAGAGTGCTCTATTCTTAGGAAAAAAGAAGCTCTCTATCTTCTTCCGTATAACGCTTTTGAAAATAAAAGGCTCAGTTTTATCAACATTTATTCTAATCTTCCTATTCTGCTTTCCATCATTCTTGATTGTTATGACGCTAGGCGGAAACCCTAAGTATTACACAATAGAAGCAGAGATATATAGAAGAGCCTTTATAAGCGGTTCAATTTCATCCTCTAGTCTGCTTGCCATCTTTTCTTTCTTCCTTATGACAATTCTTTTATTAATCACAGGATATGGAAGAGAAGAAAAGAAGATAAAAAGAAACAGAAAAATACTTGTAAAAGCAAAAGGCAAATATGCTTTTCTCGCCTTTTTGCTCTCTCTTTTAATACTTCTATTTATGCTTCCGCCTCTTTTATCTATCCTCTACAGGGCTTTCTTTACTAAAACTGGAGAGTTTACATTGAAAGCATGGAAAGATATCTCAAGAGAGACGACAAGAGGAACAATAACAGGTCTTAATGCTATTATTCTCTCTCTTCTAACTGGACTATCATCTGCATTTTTAGCAACAGAAATGGCATCAATGTTATCTCTTGCTGCTCAAAAACGTTCGTCTAGGTTTCTGCCATTAATCTCATCATTGCCAATGGCTATGGGCTCTGTAACAATAGGCTTAGGATTAGGATATCTTAGAAGCATAGTTAATATTAAATCGACATTTTTCTCTTTTATTTTGATAGTTCTTGCTCACACGACTCTTACTTTACCTTTTGCACTAAGAACAATAATGCCAGGGGCAAAGAAGATAAGCCCACGCCTAGCCTATTCTTCATTCACTTTAGGTAAAGGCAAATGGGAAACTTATAATAAAGTTGAAAAGCCTCTTTTAAAAAGCTATAAGCGAAAGTCATTCGGCTTTGCATTCGCTCTTTCTTTGGGAGAGACAAACGCAACACTTTGTTTAGGACTTGGAAAGATTACAACATTGCCACTTTTGATATATAAGATGATTAACCAATACAACTATCAAGGAGCCTCAGCACTTGCAATAATACTTCTACTTGTCTCTATTGTTGTGTTTGCTCTTAGTGAAAGAGGAGGTAAAGAAAATGCCATATCTTGAAGTAAAAAATATAAAAAAGGAATATAAAGAATTTCTTCTTGACGTTGATTTTTCAATCGAGAAAGGTGAACTTGTTGCTATTATAGGGCCATCTGGAGGTGGTAAGTCTACCCTACTTTCAATCATATCTGGCATTGAGAAAGCAGATGAAGGGTCAATAATTCTTGATGGCAAAGATATAACAAACGAACCAATTGAAAAAAAGAATATAGGTTTTATATTCCAAGACTATGCTCTCTTTTCTTCGATGAATGTAGAGAAAAACATAGAATTTGGAATGAAGAAAAAGACAAAAGAAGAAAAAAAGAAGGAAACAGAAACTCTTCTTTCTCTTGTTGGACTCTCTGGATATGAGAAACGTAAGGTAGATACTCTTAGTGGTGGAGAAGCGCAAAGAGTTGCGCTAGTTCGATCTATTGCTGCAGAACCCCAAATTCTACTCTTAGATGAGCCCCTCTCTGCTCTTGATAGTCCTCTCAGAAAAAAGCTAAGAGGATTAATTAGAGCCTTGCACGATGCAACAGGCATGACAATGCTTTACGTAACGCATGATAGAGAAGAGGCCTTTGCCATTGCAGATAGAGTAATCATCATGAAGAGTGGCCATGTTGACACTATCGGAACCCCAGAGGAGATATATAGAGCACCTAAAACTCTTTTCTCTGCATTCTTTACTGGCGATGGTACAGCATTAGATAGTTCTCTTTTATATGATGACGACAGAAATGGAAAACTCTTCTTTAGACCAGAAAGCGTAACAATAAGTGAAGAACCTCTTAATATTGGACTCTACCCTAATCATGTTATTTTTAATGAATGTGTAGTTGAAAGTGTTGAATATAGAGGTGATGGATATATGGTCGGTTTATCATTTTTAGGTAACCCAATTATTGCTTTTTCAGCTCTAAAACCAAAGAAAAGAATTGTTTCTATCATGTTAATGAGAGATTCTATAATAAATCTTTGACCAAAAATCAAAAAATTGCGCTTAGATATATAGGAGATAAAAATGAAGAAAATAATTATTCTTATTCTTTCTGTATCATTATTTGTGCCTTTTCTAAGCGCTGCATACAGTCCTTACTTTGCTCTCTCTGGTGACTATGTGCACACAATTGTTGAGAACGAAGGCTATTCGAGTTTCTCGCCAAGTGTCGCTATTGCCCCGCTCTCTTACTCAGGAAAGAACTTTACGCTTTCTATTCCAATATCTTTTTCTTATGTAACACACTCAAGCGAACACTATGGCCTTAGTATTCCGCAGTACTACAAAAACGGTATAGGCTTAGACTTTAACTACTGCCTTAATCGGCTTTATTTAGGACTTGGTCTATCTTTAGGCTATGAAGACTATATAGAAGAGAACTCCCTTTTAGCGTTTTTCAAAGTAGAAGCGTACCCGATGTTCTACATTTCAAAGTATCTTCGCTTTGCTCTACCATTATCGTATACATATACACTAGAAGGAAGCGAACTTGCTCTTTCTATTAGCTTAAGAATAGGAGGTGAAGAATGATATTTTTCTTACTACTTTCCATTCTGCTTATCTTTCCTTCTTGCTCGCCAGATTCTTCTTTAAGTAAAGAAAGAAAAACCTATATAATTACAGTTGCCGATGATTTCGAAAGTAATAATCAATACAAAAAGCTCAAAACAGTAGTAACAGACCAAGCTGCACTATATAGCCAATTTAGCACCTTCGAAAACGTAGAAATAAGATGCTATATAGCACAAAACGGAAAAAGATATCTCTCCTTGTCTCCAGAGTATAGAGCTGAAGATGAGAAGAATAATCCAACAGATGCAGATAGCCCAAATTTTGACCACTTTACATTTATTCCAAAAGAAGGAGAAGAAAATAATTGGTCAATTGAGACTGTATTAGAAGATGTAGGAAAAATAAACGCAGAGAAAGATGACCTAATTATCTTTACTTATTCAGGTCATAGCGATAACAATGGCTCTTTTGTAACTAACTATAATAGCAATGAGTATGACACAACAAATAAGGAGCGCGTTTTAGAAGCATTTTCTTCTATCAATGGTAAAAAAGTCTTCTTTTTAGATACCTGTTTTTCAGGTCAATTTATATCAAAATCTAATTTTTCAACAACAGATAGTTTTAACTCTAGCCAAACAAAATACCTTGGCGAAGATTATCTAGAGGCAATAAAAAATCTTTCTTTTAAATCAATTAAGAATGAAAGTAAGAAAGACTTTTGGATTTTAGCCAGTGCATCTATCTCGCAAGAGGCATATGACACTGGAAGCGGAAGTGAACCTAACGTAAAGCATTATGGGGCTATGACTTACTATCTATTGCTCTCTCTTGGTTATGATATGGAGAGAAACGAAGCAAGAACTGTTAACAGACCGCTAACATTCTACTCTATCTACTCCTATATTTGGCAAAACTTTCCAGAAAAAGAGAATCAAACACCAAGAGTAGAAAGAAAGAGACTCGATATTCGTATAAGATAATTAGAGATATTCTACTGTAGCTATTATATAGCCTGCGTATTGTGCATCCATAAACTTTTGGTTTCCGTCTTCATAGACAGGAGCAATAACATCCATGACTATTTGGGTTACTATAGGTGTTGAGGATGCACTTTCCGCGGATAGAAAAAAAGATATAGTTCGGTCGCTATTACTCATTTTTTCCAATGGTTCAGCAACAATCTCTCCTATTTTTTCATTTGTTGCAGTGTTAGTAACACTAACATTGTAGTTTAGATGAATATCTTTACTACTTTGTCCAACTAACATATAGCTCTCGCTAAGTAAATCTAAATCATTAGCTGAAAACAAAAGCGAGACATTAATATTTTGATCTGTTTGATGGAGACAATAAAAATAAACAGCAGAAGAGAGAGAGGTTTTATCTTCACCATCAATAAGTGGGAATATGTAACGATTGTCTTTAAGATTTGCACCATTAATGTTGCTATCGGAAAAGTAAATTTCATCACGCCCAACCTTATTTA
>DHMZ01000075.1:0-19877 GCA_002406055.1 Spirochaetales bacterium UBA4629 | reverse complement strand
CCTCCACTTTTATCGTAAATGTTGCTTCAAAGCTCTTTGTCGTACCAAAATCTGTATTGCCTGGAACTACGATTTGAAACTCTTTTGAATATACTCTTGGAACATTGTATGAGGCCTCAGTTTCATCTTTTAGTGTATATGTTTTATTTGCTTCGTCTGAATCAAAGCTCATATCAAGTGTATTTACACTCCAATGAATACTCTTTCCATCACCTTCTAATCCTGATGGTAAAACTAGTGACAGTTTTATTGGCGAAGAAACAAATGAAATAGCGTAGATATATACAATATCTGTTCGCCATTCACCTCGCGTTGGATCGTAGGAAAAACCTAATTCTTTTATATTACTTTTGGGGACAATAGATGAATTAACGCTATTACTAGACACCCCTACATAGACTTTATTAACAACAGTTAACGATAAGCGAAGAGTATCTGAAAAGGAAGATTTTGTTTGAGCAAAAAGAATTACAGTAACTAAAAGTAGAATAGAAATAATAATTATACTCTTTTTCATTATATACTCTCCAAACGTAGCGTTAACTTAGCAACAACTCCCCTTTCTTCTGAGCCTTTTGTGATAATGGTAATATTAAAAGGCGAGGAGTTAGAAAAACGACCATAGTTAGTAAAAGAAGCAATATCTACAACTTGTTTTTCGTTTCCATCTGTTGTTTTACTTACCTTCTCTACAGCTTTAGAGTCTTCAAAAGGTGTATAAGAAAATGTTAGTTCTTGAGTTTTAGCCGTTGGCATTATCTCTAAAACAAGCTTTTGACTACACCCTTGTGCTATATGCCAATAAAGGAATGTAGATGCACTGTAAACTAAGGCATCCTCAGCGTCCGTAAGTCCATCTGACTTCATAATCAAAAGCGAATTATCATAAGGCGTTGTGTTATCACCAATAATAGGTGTTTGAGAAAAGCCAATATTTGAATAACAATTATTTAAATCATTAAAATCAAATTTAGCAAGAAAACTGTACTGTGCTCCATTCCCATTCCATTCATAATCATCAGATGCAGCAAGAAAGGAAGATAGCATAAGCATCATTATTAATAAAAGAGTTGTTTTCTTCATGAGTTAGTTTCCACAGTTAAAGTGAGGTTTCCAATTAAGGAAGTCCCTGCTTCCATATTTCTTAAATCATCAGAAATAGATATATCCATTCCCCTTAGACCTGAGCATATTTTGTCACTACTCTCTTTGCTATATACAACATAGCCCTTAGAGTTATCCAATCTAGAACTAGATTCCTTTATGGATTGTTCTGTATTATCAATTATTACTACATAATCATCTCTTAAAACATTTTTCGACCTAGCAGAATATTCACTATCCAAGCTAGAAAAGATGGGATCCTTTGATACATATAGTGTTACTTCTGTATCTGTTTCAATATTCCAATATAGATAGACAGTACCCTTACCATAAAGCTTGCCATCTTGTCGAAGATTGCTATCAGAAAAGAGGTTTTCTTCTACAACACTCAACTCTAATGTCTTTATATCAACAATTTCTAGAATATTAGATGAAGAAGAGAACCCTACATTAATCTTTTGCGCACTCGGGAGCAGTGTTACCTTCATCTTGGCATCAGCATTTAGAGATGAAAAGAAAAATGAGAACAAAAGAAATATCAATGTAATCTTCTTCATGCTTCCTCCGTTAATGTAAGCGTAAATGTTGAGAAGTATGTTTTTTGCTTTACACTAGTTCTAAGATAGTCCTCTGTTGTTATTAAAAATTGCATTCTTTCAAATGCCATAACGCCATTAGATGGATCAAAGCTAAATATGGTTGAGCCATTTTCAACAGTAAGAGTATCTTGTGTTGAAGCACCAGAATCCTCTGTTATTCTCTTTAGCGTTAGCTTAATTCCACTAGAGTCTGTTGCTCTCTCTACTAAGTCTGTCCATCCTATTTTGACATTTAGTCTTTTTGAACTAATTACTCTAAAAAACATACCAAAATCACCATTAGCAACAGCGTGTCCACTAGAAGGATAAAACTCCTTTAGCTCAAGGGAATCTATTTCAATTACATCCTGTGTTCGTGTGCGGCAAAAGCCAAAAAGAACCGTTGAATTGTAAACTATTTCATTAGTAGCAAGACTAAAGGTAGCCTCAGCTCTTCCTTCCCAATTATTTCCATTGTAGGAAGAACTATCTGGAAGTGCAAATAATGAAAACGAGAGTAAAAATATTAATAGAAAAGAAAAAATCTTCTTCATTAGAGCACCTCCAACATAAGCGTTATTGGAATATGATAAGTAGCATCCTTTTTAGCATTTAAAAGAGAAACAGTTATCTTTTCTTCTTTCACACCAGACGTAAAAGTGAGTTCATTTATTCTTTCGACAATGTTTTTGCCCTTATTAAGAGAAGAGCTATCAACTGAGACTATAGTAAGAGTATTGTCTTTGTCTTCTGTGTTTACACAATCAGAAACATTCAAAATAAGATTGTAGTTATTATTTAAGTAGATTCGCCAATAAACGTAAAAAGTAGATTGAGCATTTAAACTATAGCTGTTGTTCTCTATAATTCTTTTGCTTTCCACAAGTTGTAGTGTCTCCTGATTTAAGCTCTTTTTATCTAGAGTTGACGAAAAGCCAATCTCAACATATTCGCTTTCAGATCTTAGTGTTAGCTGAGCTTCCTTTTGTCCATTAAGCGCATTAACAGAAAAAGGAATAAACATAGCTAAAAGAAGTAAAGCATATCTTTTTTTCTTCATTTATTTTCCTCTTACTGTTAGCGTTAAATTTGTTTTATAGTCCCCACTACTCTTACTCTTTAAAAGAGCTGAATCTAATGGTTCAACTGTAACTTTACATATTCCTTCAGAGTAAATACTTCTCTCGCCATTCGCTTTATTAGGATTTAAAACGAAAGACGAAAGTGCTTGGCTTGTATCTTTTGTGTCGAAAGAAGAATGGGAAGGGTCACTGCCATTCCATGAATTGGCTATAGTAGTAAGCGTTAGCTTATAATCAATTCGCTTATTATCTGCTGTTGGAGTAATATCGCCATTAAGGTAGAAAGGCGTTGCACTTATTTCTCCAATTAACTCTGAAGAAGTTAATATCTTATAATAGAAATAGAATTCATCTTTAAAAGATAAATCAAAAGAATCGCCATCAATAGAGAGTTCAATATCTTTAGAGGCAATATCTAGAGTAGAATCTGCAGTCTCCTTAAATCCAAGCTGATATTTTTCCATATTTAGGTGCAAGTGCATTTCCAAAACAGAAGATGAAGGAAGCTCTGTTGTAGCAGAAAAGAGCGAAGAGAAAGTAAGTGTAATTATAGTTATTAATATGAGTCTTTTTTTCATGAGTTCGATTCCATTTTTAGTATTAGAGTTGTTTTGTAGAGGCCACTTGATGCACCACTATATATATTGTTTTCATCTAAGGAAAATGTGAGTTTAGCTATTCCCTCAGCATAGTACGACCCAAAATCATTGCTTTTGACTAAGCGTGAAAAAGTGAGATTATTGCTACGAGTTGAAATGCTATTATTTAGCCCTATACTCTCACCATCCCATCTTTCGCCATTTGCATTTTCAACTAGGATTGAATAGTCAAATTCATCTCCAGAGCTTTCATTTTTAAGTTTTCCATCAGAGACTAGAGAAATGGAAATATTTGAGCTATTCGTAAGAGCTTTATAGTAGAAATAGAAAGGCTCTAAGGTATAAAGAAGACTCTCATCATCTCCTTTTTTAGCGAAAATTGTTATTTTGTCACTTAAAAAAGAATCTAGATTAGTATTTTGAACAAAACCAAGCTCAAATTTTTCTTCTCTTAAACTTAAGAGTAGATCAAGATTTTTACTTTCTCCAAGATTAAGATTATCTGAAGCAAAAAGGGAACAAGAAGAGAGAATAAGAAATACGAATAAAATTGTTTTTTTCATTATTTTTTACTCCTCTGTAATAACGTGTATATAGATTTCTGATTCATAACGGCCGCTAATCATCGTTGTATCTGTATTATCTAATCGAATTTGTATTTCCCCTTGATAAGATGAATAAGAGACGCCTTTTGTAGTACCTGGGAAAGTATTACCACCACTAGTTCCTCCAACAGTTTTTTTCGTTGGAATAATATATTTGCTTTTTAACTCGTCACTATTAGACGACAAACTACCTAGCGTTAAGTCAAAAAATGTTGTTCCATCAAAGCTTAGAAGCTCCCTTGTGTCTAGGTTAATTATTCTTGCTTCATAGCCTATTGAGTTAGATGACGTAAGCGCTGTTGAATAGTCTACATTTTCATTAACAAAGCTAAAATTCTTAGCTGAGCTATCATAGCAATTAGCTGAAGATGAAAGGAATATAGCGCTATTAATGTTTCCTTCAAGGAGGTAGTGAATTTCACCAACACTAATCCATTGACCTCTTCTTCTAGCTATATTAATATTAGCAGCCTCAGGATATGTAATTAAATCAAGTGCAACTGTGCTATTAGCCTTTCTTTGGTTTCCTTCACTTTTGTAATAGCCAGAAAAAGGGATATAGATAGTCTCACTCTTATCTTTAAACGAGATTGTTAGATAAACAAGAGATGTGTAATCATCAGCTTCGACTAATGGGTAGTAAACCTCTACTCCATTCTCTATGACTACAAGTCTATTATTTTCATAATCAACAGTTCCAGGAAGAACTAAGACAACATCAAACCATATAGCATAGGTAGAAATAGTTGAATTGTTTTCTTTTAAGTAGAAATCTACAGTTGGATTAAGAGAAGAAACATACTTACCTACATATGCCTCCTCACCTGCAGGCTTATACTGATTCCAATTCCAATTTAGGTCTCCACGATTACTGTTCGGAATAATCCAAATCTCAAATGGCCTCTTTATTGCAGGATTTGAAATACTTGTCAAATAAAAATCATTAGGGCAATAAGCACTAATTGTTATCGGATAAGAAGCATCTGAGCCACTAATATTCTTTATAGAAAGAAGAGAAAGCATTTCTTCATCAGTAAAGCCTACACTTGGATCCTTTACGGCATCAGAACTATCATATTTTTCGCTATTTTGGACCCAATGTCCGCCCTTGTACGCATTTGAGCCAACTGGAATACCCGAAAAACCTTTATATGGTCCAATAACAAAATCATCCTTTGCAGAGAGCAAAGATAATGAAACAAAGAGAGATAGAGCTATTATAATTACCTTCTTTTTCAATTTTTTGCCTCCAGCGTTAGTGTTATCTCAGATGTATATAGACCTTCTGGGAGATTATCAATTTCATTCTCGATTACAGAAGATGTGTTTTCTGTAAACATAAAATAGATACTTCCATCTACAGTTCCACTTAATCCTTTTTTAAGAATGTCTGTAGCCATAAAATCAAAAATATATTCATCAAGTGTTGTTTTAGGCCTTGTTAGCTCAATCTTTGTTGTGCCATCAACATACTTTGAAAGACCCTTTTCTGTATCTAAGACAAAAGATCCTGCATGGCTTGTTATTCCACCATTAGTCTCATAATAGCCAAATGAATATTCAAACTTTAGTAAGTAATTTAGATATGCATACTCATCCTTTTGTGGAAAAGTATTCACACTTTTTAATGGTGTTGCTTTAATTTTCAAAATAAAAGGAGAATTCGAAACCATAGACCAAGAAGCTATCTCTCGTCCATCTTTTGTCTTTCCGTATTGGACTAGAATATCTTCAATACTAAATGGCATTCCAGCCAAGAAAGATGTAGATTGGGTAGAAAGTGGAGTAACAGAGATATTAAGAACATCACCATATGCAGCCTGTAATTTAAGCGACTTAGTAACAGGATTTTTATAAGCAAAAAGATTTATAGAAATAAATAGAGCTATCAATAATAGAAAGTTTTTTTTCTTACTCATTTACTTTGAACTCCAATTTTACGTTTGCCTTATATGCGCCAATAGGTGCATTAGGATATGAATAGAGTTTTAGTTCTTCATCATTCGTATTGCTCTTATCTAAACTAAGAGCAATAGTTGCAACACTATTCCATGTTTCGCTACTTTTTTTAGTCTTATCTGTATTTGCAACACTCCAATTTACAGCAAAGGACTTAGCTTCATTTGTAATAAGCAAAGCTTTTAGAGAAGGATCTCTTATTTCAATTTTCCCATTTTCATCTGAAGTGGTAGTTGAGTTTTTTAGAAAACTACATCCTATATTTTTTAACTCATATAAACATGGAATATATGCTTCTCCATTTCCCTTCATAAGTGGTCCTATTTCTATAGAAAGAGAAAAAGATGATGCGATATTACTCGTTACACGGTAAGAAAAGATAATATGACTATTGTAGTTAGCAATAGAGTTTGAGCTAACATCTCCTAATAAATCATTTACATGATTATTTAGGTTAATAGTCTTATCTTTATCTTCTGGTCTTATTGTATCTAATGATGAATGAAGAGCATCGATGACATTTACCTCGCTATAAAGCTCCTCACTTCTTTTAGCTTTATATGCCTTAATTACAAATGATGCCGATTCTTCTGAACTAAATAATGATGTAGCAAGTAGCATAGATATTACAAGAGCAATAATTCTTTTCATTATTCTTTGTCTCCATAGAGTAATGACCAGAATTCATCAGCTATAATCTTTCTGTCATTAATTAACTTTTGAACATAAATATATGTAGGGTTATCATATTCTTCTCGTGAACCATTTACTAACTCTGTAATCTTAGAGCTTGAGAAAGAAGAATCGATAGTGAAGGTATAAAGAACCCAATTGTTCTTAATTTTCACATCAAATGCATATTCCCCAAAAGAGAGAGAAGAGAGAACAAAATAGCCTCTTCTATCTGTAAAGACATAATCATCTGTTTCTGATAGCTCTATTTCTCCATTTTCTCTACTTACTTTATATAGCGGAGAAGAACCATTTGTCCAAAGAGAACCATCAAGCTCTACCTTTCCGAAGACTGTATAGCTCTCTTTTCTCTCTAGTGTGATTGCATAGCCGATATTTTTTCCACCATTAAAGAAGAAATCAAAGCTTTCGACATCAGAAAGTGTATTCTCGTTCTCTAAATATATAGATAAAGAATTTCCATTAGAATTAAGCCCTCTATAAAGAGAATTACCGATAAAACCAGAGACAACAGTAGGACTACTGTTGCCTGCAGAGGCAACACTAACGGTGTTTTCTCCTCCTGTTTTTATAAGCAAGAATGAAGAAGGAATAGTCTGTGATAGACTAAATAGGCCATCAGCAAAAACAGTTGCTGTGTTAACTGCTAGCGATAAATTTACATTCTTTAGTGTTGCATCTTCACTTCTTACGCCAACAGAATAAGAGAAGAGATCAAATAGAGACGAAGAGAGATCAAGTGTAAGAGACGTATTCTTCATGTTCTTTAAGTCTTGTGTCTTAGCTCCGAAGTATACGCTATTGCCATCCTTTGAATATGAGGATGAAAGCGATAAATCTGAAAGAGAAGAAGATAGATTATTTGAAACCTCTCCTACTCTAAAAGACGCACTAACTCTACTTGTAAGGGCTGTCTTACCATTTCCATAGAGATGGAAAGATGATGAGAGTGAAAGATTAACCTTTCCTAGTGAGAAGCTAAGAGATGGTGTGAGATAAAGAGAAGAGGATGTCATGTCATATGGATAAAAGCTATATGAAAGACCAACTGAGTATCCCATCTTTTTAAACGAACCTGAGTAAGTAAGGGAAATAGCAAGGTTATGCTTTTCTTTTTCACTCCAATTATTTGGGCTTGTATAACTAAGAGAAAGGCTTGAACCTTTTAAGACTGAATGAGATGACAAAAATTGTTGAGAGAGGCGAAGATAAATCTGAGCATCTCTTTTGTATGGCTTTGTAAGAGTAAAGTTTATCTTCCCGATTCCAAAGCTATCTGCAAAAGTTAGTTCTCCAAGAGCCTTAACACTTAAAGCTACATTTGTATCTTTTAGCGGACTATTTTTTAAACCAAACGATAAGGAGAGGCTCATCTCTCTTGTCAGTCCATATTGCAAGTATGAAGAAAGAGCAAAGTCTCTTATATCATAACGAAGGGCCTTACCGTTAAAGAATGGTATATCAAACTGAAGAATATCTCGTTCTTTTTCAGAAGAAACAACTGTTCTTGAAAATGCAAAAGCAGCGCCATAGTATATTTCGCCTTTATCTAAAAGGGAAGAAGCATAGTTAATGTTAAACTCCCTAACCTCTTCATCACTTCCATCTATTGGTTTAATTTCGATTCTAATCTTATTAGCTCCAGTGTAGAGAATGAAATCTTCAAGAATATATCTTCCCTTCTGTAGTCTCTTTCTATAAATCTCCTTCTCTTCATTGTAGACAACAACTTCACTATCCTTTTCTATAATAATTTCTTCTTCATGCGTTGAATTAGAGTTTGATAGTCTATACTGACTTGACTTATCATATCGAAGACCAATACTTGTGCCACTTGGAGAGTAGTTGTCCGGGCTAACATTACCCCAATAAAGTCGGCTCTCATCCTCCACAATATCATAATAAAAATTGTATTGTCCCCAATTAAAGCTCAGTTTATTTGACCCATAATAAAGTGACCAATTAAATGAACCTAAAACATCTTTTATTCTAAAAGTATTAGAACTAGAGAAACGAAGAGCAAATGATGAATTATTGAAAGCATAGTTCTTTATTGATGAAGTTAAAGACAAAGAGTATGAGGATACAAGGTAGAACGAAACGGGATCAACAACTGTTGCTCCAGCAATTGGTCGTGTCTCGGATACCTTATTTTTTTCTCTAATTGAAAGTCTTGTCAAAGGTAAATCTTGAGAAAATATTTCAACATAATACTCATATAAATAGCTATCAAATGAAGCATTAAGACCTTTTTCGTTTAAATACTGAGTAGATAAATATTCACCCTCAGTATCAAAAATGCGATAAATTGAATCTTCGTTTAATAACGAATAAAGTGCATTTTTAAGCTCCTCTTTTGAAATGTAAACAATGTTGTTCTCTACAGATACTTCAATGTCTGAATAATATGTTGAATTAATAAAGAGAGAGAAATAATAGATTCCATCTTCAAGTGTTAATTCATCATCACTGAAGAAGAAATCTGCCCAAGGATCAACTAGGGGCTCCTCATCTTTCTTTTTAACATAACAGTCTACAGCGTTTTCCTGGAGAACTATCTCTGTTTCTTTAAAAATTGGAGAAGAAGGAACTAACCTTTCATTCATGCTTATAAATTTCGGAGGTTCTGGCAAAGAGGATTTCTCCTCTTCTACGACATTTTGATTAGAGGATATAAAAATAGCAACAGATGGCACTCTCACTTCATTTTCCTCAATAAGTGGAATGCTAATCATCTCTACAGATTTATTTTCCTTTGCGACTAAGCTATAATCATCTTCCTCAAGTGGAAGAGTCGACAAAGAAGGGGGTATAGTGGCAGAAACAAGGGGGGATTCATCCACAACTTTGGCAGCAATTATCATTGAGGAGGAAAAAGATTCTTCTTTTTCTGTTGCCATAGTTTCATTTACGTCTCTAATAGTTGTCGACTCTTCTACTTGCCCTACATCGATAGGAAGAGAAGAAGATAAATATGCTCTTATTAGTAAAAATAAAACCAATAAAAGGTAGCTTAAGCAAAAAACGTTATACTTGCCGTTTCTATTTTTCTCAACAAAAGAACCCAGCAATCTTGCTGTTAAATAAACAGCAAAGACCAGGCCACAAAAGAGGCTTAACAGGCTGTATCCACCTAAAATAAAAGAAAAAATAGATACACTGATTAAGATGCTAGCAATGGCAATTAAGAGGAAAAATCCTCTTTTGCCAATCTTTTTCTTACTCATTTTCTATTCTAGTCCTAATTACTTTGACCAACTATAGTCATAGCTTATGGAAGAACTAAGTTCTGTTTTCTCTTTAAACACAGAAGGTAGAGGAAGCACAATTCTTAATTCACTTCCACTTAGAAGGTTCTGGCCTTTGATAGAACCCATCTCTTCTTCAGTTAAAGTGTAAGAAGTATTACCACTCTTAAGTGTTACAACTAAATTATTTAAAAGTTGATGCACATTTCCACTGTTAATTATTCTAACTTCAACATTACCGTCTTCAGTTATGGATGCAGTTGATGTAACTTTCTCAATTACCCTACTTGGCGCAACATAGGCACTAGTTGAGTAGACAAATAAGAAACTAATCATCTGCCCTTCTGTCTCAGCTTGTGCGCCTGTTGAATATGGAATTTGTTCGCTAACAATTCTAAATGACATCTCTTCTGTTACAGTCTTAGGGCCACGATATTGGACTCTAATAAGCTGAGTTGACTGAGGTTTAATAACAACCTTTCTTGGCTGAATAGAAAAATACTCTGAAGCATCCTCATTCTTCTCATTGCCATATACATCCATATTTCTTTTTAATGCACTAACCTCAATTGCAATTGGTGAATCTGAGTCATTAACAATTGTGTATACCTTTGCTGAGCCAGAACCAGATGGATCATATGTAACATTTAATGGCGATAGTTGATATGCAAAAAGAGATACTGCACTCAGAAAAAGTGCTAAAACTACTATATTTTTCTTTGTCATTATTTTCCCCTTCTAACGTTAAAGAACAGTGTTTTTATTAGTAATCATTATCAAAAAAACATATTTGTCTGGTTATTAAAACAGAAAAAAATATGATTGTATGTTTGAAATCAAACACTATATGCTTTTTTTTAATTTTTTTGTCAGTTTTTTAAAAAATGTAAAATTATGTTGATTTGAGTGGAAAAATAGTACATTTTATATTTGTCGGGACGAAAAATGGTTAATGATATAACACTTTTAAAAACGATTTCCTTATTCGATGGCCTCACTGATGAACAGATACTTCATTTTATTGACCATATAAAAGGGAAGCTTGTTTATGCGAAGAAAAATGATTTCATTCTTAATAGTGCAACAAACGATGAGAAATTAGCAGGCATTCTTGTAAGTGGTTCTGCTTTAGTCGTTCAAGACAATATTTGGGGAGATAGGCTTATTCTTGATTACATCCAGCCATCTGCATGTTTTGGTGAAGTTTTTTCAATACAGCAAGAATACAACCCATTTTCTGTAATTGCTAAAGAAGACTCTGTTGCTTTTATTTTTGAGGCAAATAGAATTTTAAAGCCATGTTCGCCAGGCTGCCCACACTACGATTATATAGTTGCAAACTTTGTGAAAGTAATCATACAAAAATCTCATAGATTGATTGATAAAGTTACACATTCATGCCAGAGATCTACTAGAGCAAAGATTATGGCTTTCCTTAGCACTTATGCGGAAGAGAAAGGCTCTCTTTCTTTCGATATACCTTTCAATAGACAAGAGATGGCTGATTATTTAGGTGTAGATAGAGCTGCTATGAGTGTTGTTTTATCTGAGCTTAAGGAAGAAGGCTACATCAATTATAACAAGAATAGTTTTGTTATTATCAAAAAGTCTACCCCCCCCCACTCGGTATAAAAACAAGCTTCTAGATATCTATTTACAATCGTTTTTCGACCATTTATAGTCACATGGGGGTATTATTTAGTTAAATCCTTTCTTTCTTTTATTCTTTCAATTTCATCTCTAAGAGTTGCTGCTTTTTCGAATTCAAGATTCTCTGCATACTCTCTCATTTGTTTTTCAAGATCTTTAATATATTTCTTTCTATCTTTTTCAACTAAGAGATTATATGAAGAAGAAAGTATCTTTGCGTCTTCTTTTGCGATAGCTTCACTATCCTCCAACTCTCGTTCAAGAATATCATTAATCTCTTTTTTAATTGTTTGAGGGGTAATACCATGGGCCTTATTGTATGCCATTTGAACAGAACGTCTCTTTTCAGTCTCTTTAATGGCTTCGTCCATCGCTGGGGAAATCTTATCTGCATACATTATTACCCTACCGTCAGCATTTCTTGCAGCTCTTCCTATTGTCTGAATTAGGGATGTGCTAGAACGTAAGAATCCAATTTTATCAGCATCAAGAATAGCAACAAGGGCAACTTCAGGAAGGTCCAAACCTTCACGAAGCAGGTTTATACCGACAAGAACATCGTACTTTCCTTTTCGTAAATCTCTTAAGATTTCGACTCTTTCAATAGTGTCAACTTCACTATGTAGGTATTGAACGCGTAAATCTAAACCTGTCAAATAGTCTGTTAAATCCTCGGCCATTTTCTTTGTAAGAGTTGTTACAAGGACTCTTTCTTTTTTAGCAATTGTTGCTCTTATTTCACCATACAAATCTTCCATTTGACCTTCTGTTGGTCTAACAGAAATAGAAGGATCCAAGAGTCCTGTTGGCCTAATTAGCTGTTCAACTATCTGTACAGATTCCTTTCTTTCCCTCTCTCCTGGTGTTGCAGAAACATAAATACGCTGCCCAACTTTACTATCAAATTCATCATATTTCATCGGTCTATTGTCTAAAGCTGAAGGAAGCCTGAAGCCATAATTAACAAGGTTTGTTTTTCTAGATCTATCGCCTTCGTACATTGCGCCAATTTGTGGAAGAGTTACATGGCTTTCATCAATGAATGTAACAAAGTCATCAGGAAAATAATCTAATAAAACGGGAGGACGTTCTCCTTCTTTTCGTCCAGTAAGTGGCCTAGAATAGTTTTCAATACCAGAGCAATAACCTATCTCCTTAAGCATTTCCAAGTCATATTCAACACGACTCTTTATTCTCTCTGCTTCAACATACTTACCATTTGAAATAAAGTACTGGTAGCGCTCTTCTTTTTCGTCATCTATAGCTTTTATTGCCTTATCAATTTGATTTTGTGGAAGCACAAACTGTTTTGCAGGGTATAGTGTTACACTCTTTACGCTCTCACGTTTTTCTCCGCTGACAGGGTCGAACCAAACTATTTCTGAGATAGTATCCCAATCAAGATAGATTCTAAATGCAGTCTCAAGATAAGCTGGATAGATTTCAATAGTGTCACCTTTAGCTCTAAATGTTCCCCTCTCAAGTACCATATCATTACGTTCATAGAGCATTCTTAAAAGTTGGTCAAAGACTATTTTTCTATCAAATTCATCTCCTACTTTGAAAGAATAAAGCATATCACGTAACGAAACAGGGTTACCTAAGCCATAAATACAAGATACGGTAGCAACTACAATAACATCGCGCCTCTCCATAAGGGAGAAGGATGCATGGAGGCGTAGTCTATCAATTTCATCGTTGATATCTACTTCCTTTTCAATATATAAATCTTTTCCAGGAACATATGCTTCTGGCTGATAGAAGTCATATGTTGAGACAAAGTATGTTACTGCGTTTTCTGGAAAAAAGTTTTTAAACTCTCTATATAGCTGAGCTGATAGCGTTTTATTATGGCTTAAAACTAATATGGGCTTTTGTATTTTTTCTATTAGTTTTGCCATCGTAAATGTTTTACCACTACCAGTAACACCTTTAAGTGTTTGAGCCATATCGCCATCAAGATATCCTTGATATAGCTTCTCTACAGCGTCTCCTTGATCTCCTGAGAGCTCAAAAGGTGCATGAACACGAAATGGACGTTCAATTCCTGTTATATAGTCTGGTACAATTATCTTAGAATCCATTGAGTATTTTCCTCTGTCTGTTCAACTAGCTCTACATCCTTTAAGACCTTTGTCTGTCCATTACGTATAACTGTTACATCAACCTTATCACCACTCTTTGTGCTAAATAGTGCTGCAAAATAATCAACATAGCCTTCTATAGGGGTATCGTTTATTTTTACAATAATATCTCCACCAAGATATATAACGCTTTGACCATATTGAGCTTTTTCATTTCCACCTTTTAGGCCACCTCTGTCAGCTTTTCCTGATGGGACAACTTGGCTAACAAGGATTCCTTTATCAACAGGAAGATTACAATATGAAACAATTTGAGCATTAAGTTCGACAGATAAGAAATCCATCCATCCTCGGCTTACCTTTCCGTCTTTTATTAAAGAAGAAACTACATCTACAACAGTTTCAACAGGGAGAGCAAAAGATATTCCTTCTGCGCTTCCCGATGTTGAATAGATTGAAGAAATGAGTCCTATCATCTCACCGGAGGAAGATAGCAAAGGTCCTCCTGAGTTTCCCGGGTTAACGAGTGCATTTGTTTGAATCATATTAGGAATAACAGATGATGAAGATGATGTGCTAACCATACGCTCTAAGCCAGAAATAGAACCATCTGTAAATGACCAAGAGTAACCATATGGATTACCAATTGCATACACAATTTGACCAACTTTCAGAGATGGATTCTGAGCAATATCTATCGGCTTTAGATTTGTTCTATTTACCTTCAAGACTGCTATGTCTGTAAGATTATCTGAACCTATTACAGTTGCTTCTTCTGTTGTATCGTCAGAGAAAACAACAGTAAATGAAGTTGCAGAGCCTACAACATGTTTGTTCGTTACTATATAGCCATCGCTTGTTAGAACAACACCACTACCTTGTCCATTATCTGACAAAGATGAATATGCTAGTATTTCAACTACACTGTCTTTGCATTTTTCAAAGACAGCAACCCTTCGTGCTTCCTCTGCAGTATAATTCCAACTTCCTTCACTGCTAGAATAAAGTGGCAATAACTCATCACCATAATAAACTTGATCAACAGGAATTCCTGCCATTTCGAAGAGAGCTTTCTCTCCTTTTTCGTTTACAACCTTTTCCATTGCCTTACGTAGGCTCTCTTCATTTTTAACACTACTTAGATATTGAGTCCATAAGAAAAGACCTATTATTATTGCTCCTCCAACAATTGAAACGAGAATAATTGTCAAGATTTCGGTAAATGAGAAACGCTTCATAGCTTAAGGATAATAAAGAGCACGATTTTTGTGAACAAAGATTTGTTCTTTAATGCTGTTTTTACTTAGTTAGTATAGTTAACTAAAATACTATTATAGAGTTATTTCTTTATATTGTATTTAGTTATCTTCTCATCATCAATATAAAACACTTTCCCTTTCTTGTGTTATACTTCTAGTATGGAAAGTGAAGAGATTAATAAAAAAGCCTGGGATAATGAATGCAGGAATAATAACTATTGGACGCAAATTGTAAAGAAGGAAGAAATAGATAATGCAAGAAAAGGAAACGCTAATGTAAGAGTTACAACTTCTAAGGCTATCCCTTCTTCTTGGATTGAAAAAACTAAAGGAAAGAAGACTCTTGTTCTTTGTGGAGGAGGAGGACAACAAACGCCACTTCTTGCTGCATATGGCGCAATGGTTACCTCTTTAGATATCTCCCCTATGCAAATAGAACAGGATAAAAAAGCGCTTAAAGAGTATTCACTAAATGGCGAATGCATTGTCGGAAGTGCTCTTTCTCTTCCTTTTAAAGACTCTTCTTTTAGTACGATTATTAATCCAATCTCTTTAAACTTTGTTCCTTCTTTAGATAAAGCATATAACGAAATAGATCGAGTTTTGGAGCATGGTGGCTATTTCATGATGGGAATAGCTAATCCTGTGTTGTATATTTTTGACGAAAAGAAACAAAAGAAAAAGCTAAAAGTTAAATACACACTTCCGTTTTCTACAGAGAAGGCTTTTAGCACCAGAGAGCTAGAAAAGAAAGCAAAAAACTATGACACCTACGAATACTCATATACATTAGAAGAGATTATAGGTGGCCTATTAAAAAGAGGATTTACGCTTATTGATTTCTTCACTGATAAAGCTGACTCAGAACCAACAGATAGCTTTATCTATGATTCTTTTCTAGCCTTTCTATTTAAGAAAGAATGAGAGAGTCAAAGCTTTGCATAGATACTCTTTTTGAGACATCTACGTTTAGAGCTTCTCCGACAACAAATAGTTTACTTATTTTTTCTAGCGCTTGGATGTTATCTTTTAGCTCTTCCAAGCGAAGAATAGAAATGCTATCAGTTGTATCTACAAAGATTGCTTTGAGTTTTTCTTTTCTCTCTTCTATTGCCTTTTTAATTTCATCAGAGAGAGGCTTAAAAGATAGAAGCGAGGCAGAGATAATTAGGACATCTACTCCTCTTTTATCGATAAATGAAACAATCTCTTCTTTTTTTAATGTAGCTATTGCGCTATCACGTATATAGCTTTCACCATCAATTGAAACTAAAGTCGCCTTATTCTGAGAGACAAGAAAATCGAAAGTAGATAGAGGGAAAAGCTCTTTCATTTCGCTTTCAATTCTCTCTGCTATGTGATCTAGCCCTACCTTAGTTAAGAAGGCCATTTTCTCTATGCCTTTTTCACTCTTTCCATTTAGGTATGGAATATAACCACCTAATGCTGCAGAGTAATTGTTTTCTGTACTCTCATCATCACTAATAAAAACAAAGCTAATTTCACCAATTGTTCCGAACATACTTTAATGGTAAGAAGATAGCTTCTTCCTGACAAGAACTAATTTATGATATACTCAAGTCAGTATGAATATTAAAAAAGCGCAATGGCTAAAGAAACCTGTAAAATTTGAATCAGTAGCACTTCACTCTCTCTCTTTTTTAAATGGGGAAAAGAGTTCTGTTTTCTTTACTATAGGCGAATGCGACAATATTACTCTTTCTTATGAAAAGGAAGAGTGCGTCTCTGTCTCTTTTGTTTTTTTCCATACTCCTAATGATTATATTGTTTTTAAAGAAGACAAGATTGAGTCTTTATTCTTTGGTTTAAAAAGCGAACATAATATGTTTAATTCTATTAATGAATTAGAAATAAACAAGTTGTATGACACTATTACATTTTCTTCAAATGGAAAGTTTCTGTTAAAAATAAATAACCCTGCCTTTTTATCTTCTGCTTCATTCGGCTTAAGAATGGAGAATCCAGGCAGGGTTAAAATCAATGTACTTTAAGCTATTTGTCTACAACAACTTGTTCTGGCTTTTCTTTTAATAGTTGAGGATGAGCCATATAGTGCTTAAACATTTTTAAAGCACTTGCCCAATAGTAACCATTAGTAGTTCTTTCATCCATATTAACAACAATGTCGATAACTCTCTTCTTAACAGGTTCACCATCCTCTAGGAAATCATACATAGTTCTCTTGGCACCAAAAGCAATAAATAGAGGACAATTACCAAAATTGTATAAATGATGTCTAATTGGAGGGATGTTAAGCGATGCCATATTAGTAATAAACATACTAGCATGGAATGGAGATGCTTCCTTTAGCGAAGGAGGAAGAAGATTGAAATAATCTAGTGTTTTTAGTAGATGAATTGCGAACTTCAAGAAAAGGCGTGGAATCTTTGATAAAACTTTTGCAACTACGTCTGTACTTGTTTCTTTCATTCCTTGCTCTAAAGCTCTACTCACTTCATCATATATCTGATAAATATCGTAGTCTGGCTTAAAATGCATTTTAATTGTCGTCTCAACGCCATCAATACTCATTTTTCGAAGTATAGCAAGCGAAACAGAAATCTCATTTCTCGCCCAAATTCTCTGGCCACGAATATATCTATTAACTCTAGGTCTCTGACTAACCATTCTTACGTAAGAAGCAAGAATAACATGGAGTACACCAAAGCCTTCTAAGCCTTCAGCTCTCATCTCTTTGATAAATTCTTCTGTTGGAGCAACTTCAAAATAATCACTTACTGTATTTTGGCTATCACTCCTCTCGACCATGATAAATGGGACGAAAGAATCAAATGGATTAATATTCTTTACTCTATAGCCTTCTTTTATTCTTTTCGACATGGTGACAGTATAGAAATCTTACGAACATTTTTCTAGTCTTTGTTGGACTTTGGACATAAACAGTAACATTTGAATTTATGTCGATTCTTCATTTTTCCATATATTTTTCCGCTCTCTATCTTTTGACTATAAAAAATGGTACTATTTTAGAAACTCTTAAATCCCTTTGGAAGGATTGAAGGAAGGTAAAATGGAAAACGAAGAAGTAAGCGTAAAGCCTCTCAATTTTATCGAAAAGATAATTGAAGATGACTTAAGAGAAGGAAGAGTACCTAACAATACAATTGTTACTCGATTTCCTCCAGAACCAAATGGCTACCTGCATATTGGTCATATTAAAAGTATTTGTATTAACTTTGGCCTTGCAGAGAAATACCATGGAATATGCCATCTACGTTTAGATGACACAAACCCAGCCAAAGAAGACATGGAATACATTGATTCAATCAAAGATGACATAAGATGGCTTGGCTTTGATTGGGGAAAACATGAGTATTATGCTTCAGATTACTATGATCAGCTCTATTCTATCGCCCTTAATCTTATCAAAGAAGGTAAAGCTTATGTAGATAGCCTTACTCCTGAAGAGATGAAAGAGTATAGAGGAACTCTTACTGAACCAGGAAAGAATTCTCCAGATAGAGATCGTTCAATTGAAGAGAATATGGATCTTTTCTTAAGAATGAAGAATGGAGAATTTCCAGAAGGTAAATATACTCTTAGAGCAAAGATAGATATGGCATCTCCTAACATTAACCTACGAGATCCTGCTTTATATAGAATTAAGTATGCAGAGCATCCTAGAACAGGAAATAAGTGGTGTATCTACCCTATGTATGATTTCACTCACCCTATCTCTGATGCCATTGAAGGCATTACTCACTCTATATGTACTCTTGAATTTGAAGATCATCGTCCGGCATATGATTGGGCAACAAGTATTGATGGCATAGAGCATACACCTCATCAGTATGAGTTCGCACGTCTTAATATTACATACTGCTTAATGAGCAAGCGTCGCCTCTTATACTTAGTAAACAATAATCTTGTTTCCGGTTGGGATGATCCAAGAATGCCAACAGTTAGTGGCATTAGAAGAAGAGGCTACTCTCCAGAGTCTATGAAGGATTTTGTTTCAAGAGTAGGAGTTGCTAAGGTTGAAGGAATGGTAGACTTCTCTCTTATGGAATTCTGTGTTAGAGAGGATTTGAACAAAAAAGCAAAGCGTTTAATGGCTGTTCTTGATCCTATTAAGGTTATTATCGATAACTACGAAGAAGGAAAAGTCGAATATTTCGATATGGTCGATAATCCAGAAGATGAAAAAAGTGGTACTCACAAAGTCGCTTTTACTCGTGATCTCTACATTGAAAAAGAAGATTTCATGCTTAATCCTGTAAAGGGTTATCACCGCCTCTATCTTGGCAATGAAGTAAGACTTAAGGGTGCTTATTATATTAAGGCTAACAGTGTTGAAACAGATAAAAATGGCAACGTTACTGTTATCCATTGTACCTATGATCCTCTATCTCGTGGTGGTGAAACACCTGATGGTAGAAAGGTTAAAGGAACAAGTCATTGGGTATCTGCATCTATAAATCTAAAAGCAGAAGTAAGACAGTATGATAAGCTTTTCAAAACAGAAATTCCTGGCTCTACAACAGGTAATTACCTTGATGATTTAAATCCAGATTCCCTTGTTGTTCTAAACAATGCTTACATCGAGAAAGAAGGAGAAAAGGCAAAGGTCGGCGATTATCTCCAGTTCATACGTAATGGCTACTATTGTGTTGACTGTAAAGATAGCAAGAGCGATCACATGGTATTTAATAGAACAGTTACACTCAAAGATAGTTGGTCTAAAATGAAAGCAAAAATGGGGTTATAAAACAAAAATCTTCCTTATTGGCCTGTTTTCTTTATAGAAGGCAGGCATTTTTTATCGAAGGCTCTATCGATCTAGATGATATAATTTACTTAATCTCATTTTTTTAAGGACTTTTAGTAGATTATAGTGGTGCAAAAATGATTATAGGCCGAGAAAAAGAAATTGAATTATCGTCAAACTTAGAAAATGATGAATGTTCCCATTTTGTTGCTGTCTATGGAAGATTGCATATTGGAAAAACATTTGTGAACTACTCGGTAATTGAA
>DHMZ01000028.1 GCA_002406055.1 Spirochaetales bacterium UBA4629 | reverse complement strand
AAGCTTGAAAGAAGATATAAAGAAGAAAAAATAAGTAAAAATTTTTCTTAAATATGATTTACTATTTAAAAGTATTTCTTTACAAGTAAATAAATTAAATCAACAAAAACGTTTTCCTTTTTTTATTTTGACTTATTATTTTTATGACTAAATACTGATAAAAACGTAATGGAGTGTATGAAAATGAAGAGAGTCTTAATTTTGTTCTTAATTTTTTCAGTAGTTTTAGTTTCTATCTATGCGCAAGGCGTGCAGGAAACAAAGGAGAAAGAAGAATCTAACGTCTCTGTAGTGGTAGAGACTTCAGATGAAGTTGCTGATAAGCTTATATATGCTAAAGTTCCTGAAAGTTGGACTTTTCCATCTGTATGGGCTTGGGAAAATGCTACAGGAAAAGGAGCTTTTTCTTCTTGGCCAGGAATGATGATGCAGAAAGATTGGAATAATGAGGGTTGGTATTACATATATCTTCCAGGAGAAATGGATAGTGTAATAATCAATGCGAATGATGGTAGTGTACAAACTGATGCTATAACAGTTAATCAAAATACCTGGATAACAGTTCATGAAGATAAGAGTTCATCAGCTCTTCCTACTCAGCTTACAAATGGTGATTTACCAGAAAACACAGAACTATACAATGTTTATGCAAAAGTTGATGAAAGTTGGACAGAACCTTCTATTTGGGCTTGGAAAAATGAAGGCGGAAAGGGAGCCTTTCCTGTGTGGCCAGGCATGAAGATGAAGGCTAATAGTAATGGTTGGTATTCAGCTCTTATTCCTATTTGGTGTGATAGTATTATCATCAATGCTAATGATGGTACTGTTCAGACTGAGGATATTAAGGAGCTCGATCCAGCATCAATGTGGATTGATATTAATAGCGATGGTACATACTCTCTCTCATATGTGGACCCAACAATTCCTAAAGTTGATGATATAACAGTATATGCCAAGGTTCCAGAGAATTGGACAGAGCCATGTCTTTGGGCTTGGCAGCACCCAGAGGGAACAAATGTCTATGCTTCTTGGCCTGGGGAAAAAATGGAAAAAGGTGAAGATGGATGGTATAAAATCAACACAAAGGGTTGGATTAATAGCATAATCATTAATGCTAATGGTGGTAGTGTTCAGACTTCAGACTTAAGAGTTGATAGTGGCAAAGATGTTTATGTTTCTGTATCTTCTGATGGAGAGGCAACATTTAGCTACGAGATATAGTCATATTGATTAAACTAATTAAAAGGGGAGCTTTGGCTCCCTTAATTGAGAAGAATATGAGAAAACTAGTATTAGTAGTATTAATTATTGCATTTGCTTGTTTCTTTTTTACCAGCTGCACAAAAAAAAGTCAGAATAATGAGATTGTAACTGTTACAATTTGGCATGACAAAGAAGACGCTGTAATAGAGACAATAAAGAAATATACTGACGCGATAGATGGTGTTAACGTCGTTTTTGAAAAGAAAACTAGTCTTACAGATTCATTAAAACTTGTTGGTAATGATAAGTCTGCTGCTCCTGAGATGTACCTTTTTGCTCATGATAAGATAGGTGTGTATGCTGAGATGTCAATACTTGCACCAATAACAGATTTTATTAGTGAAGAAAAACTATCAGATTACCTTCCTGTGACTCTCGACGGCGGAATCTATAAGGGTGTGAGATACCAACTTCCGCTATATTTTGAAACTCTTCTGTTTGTTTACAATAAAAAATATATGAAAGAAGAAGATGTCCCGTCTACTACTGAAGAATTATATGCATATATGGAAAAAAAGACAAAATATGGTCATTATGGCTTTGTTGAACAACACTCAACTCCTTACTATGCCTCTGTATGGCTTCATGGTTTTGGCACTGATTATATTGATGCTAATGGAATGCCGCTCTTGGACAGTGAAAGTGTTATTAATGCTCTAGAGTATCATAAAAAGTTTGTTGGTCTTATGCCTGGAGAAACTGAGTATTCAACTATTAACACTCTTTTCTTAGAAGAGATGGCACATTCAACAATTGCAGGTCCATGGTTCATTCCTTCTGTTAAGGCAAAAGGAATTAACGTGGGTATTGCTTCAATGCCTATTGTGGATGAAACAGGATTAACTTTATCTCCCTACTGTGGTATTCAAGGATTTCATGTCTTGAAAGTTCATGCTGAAGAGAAAAAGGAGGCCATAACTAAAACACTTCTTGCTCTCATGGATACAAACTTGCAAAAAGAGTTAGCTCTTTTAACAGGTGCAGCCCCAAGTAATAGTAAGGTATATGATAATGAGGAAATAAAAAATGATGAGTTAGTCATGGCAATGAGGAAAACTGCAGAAAATGCTATAAGCATGCCAAATATTCCAGAGATGGATGTTATGTTCTCTGTTGCAGGTTCTCTTTTGACAGATGTTAATATGCGTGGGGAGGATGTAAAAGAAGCAGCATCTATCGCTCAGAAGAAGGCTGAAGAGCTTATTGAGGCAATGAAATGATTGATAAAAATTATAAGAGAACTTTAAAGGCTTATGGCGTCTCTTCTTTCTCTCTTATTCTTATTTTTCTTATAGTTGTTTTCCCAATTCTTTATACGCTATATATTTCTTTTACCAACATGAATACTTATCATTGGTTTAATTTTGATTTTGTTGGCTTAAAGAACTATATAAGGGCAATTGCAGTTTTTGATTCTGGTTTCCTTGAAGCATTATACAATACGATAGTATGGACTGCTGTAAATATGATACTGCAACTTTTTATTGCATTTGTCATAGCTTCTTTGCTTAATGTAAAAGGATTAAAATTAAAAAGAATCTATAAAACTTTGTTGATGTTTCCATGGGCGATGCCTGGTTATGTAAGTATTTTACTTTGGAAAACAGGAATTTTTAATTCCCAATTCGGATTATTAAATCAGTGGTGTAATAAGTTTGGTTTAGAGACTAGGAATTGGTTAAGCACAGATTTCTCTGCCTTTATTTGCTGCACAGTAGTTAATCTCTGGCTAGCATTACCATTTATGATAATGATTATAGATTCGGGTTTAGCTAGTATCGATAAAGCTCTTTATGAAAGTGCTACAATGGATGGAGCTGGCGCATTAAGAAAGGCAATTAGCATTACTCTTCCATCTCTTAGGCCTATAATAGGACCTGCTGTAGTAATTACTATTTTCACCACATTTAAGACCTTTGATGTTATCTATCTTTTAACTTTGCAAACAGGATCTCAAACCGGTTCTCGTTTTAACACCATTATTACATACGCATATGAGAATGCTTTTATAACAAATAATTATGGATATTCCTCAGCAATAAGCATAATAATTTTCATTATTTTGGCTTCATTTTCTATGCTGAACAGGAGAAAAGAAAATGAAAACTAGAAGAAAGCTTGATATTGTAAAACAAGTTTTATTAAACATTTTTTTTATATTTTCTGTATTTATTGCGCTTTTACCTATTTTATATGCTTTAAGTGTTTCTTTTTCAGGTGAAGGATCTCTATTGAGTAGTAATTTCTCCTTTATTCCCAAAGATTTCTCACTTTTGTCATACAAAAAAGTTTTTGTTTCTTCTGATATTCCATTATGGTTTGCTAATACTGTGTTTCTT
This sequence comes from Spirochaetales bacterium UBA4629, assembly GCA_002406055.1. Lineage (GTDB taxonomy): Bacteria > Spirochaetota > Spirochaetia > Sphaerochaetales > Sphaerochaetaceae > Ornithospirochaeta. The sequence continues at coordinate 1,915 of DHMZ01000028.1, read as the reverse complement.
TCATTTTCAACGATATTACTTTCTCTAGGTACAGCAATACCTGCTTCATATGTCTTTTCTAGATGGAAATTTAAGGGGAGAAAAGCTATTTTAAAGACTCTTTTACTTCTTTATTCATTTCCTTCCATTCTTTCTATGTTTGCTCTTTATCGGCTAATGAGTACACTTGGGTTAATCAACACTCATATTGGATTAATAATAATCTATGCTGGAACAATGGCTGTTTTTGCCCTATGGAATTTAAAAGGGTATTTTGATACCATCCCATTAGAGATAGAGGAAGCAGCTCGTATCGATGGGGCTGACGAAAAGATAATAGTAACAAAGATTGTAATGCCATTAGCTAGACCATCAATTATTGTTACAGCAACGATGGTCTTAAATTATGTTTGGAATGAATATATATTTTCAATTAATTTTCTTACAGGCAAAAATAATACTACTCTTGCTTCTGGACTGTATTCCTTGCAAGCGACTGAAAAGTCAGGTTCATGGCCAATTTTTGCTGCGTCCTCAATAATTGTCTCTATCCCTGTTCTGATTATATTTTTCTTAAGCCAAAAATATATGGCAAGTGGCTTAACAAGTGGAGGGGTAAAGGGATGATAAGAGAAGCTATTCTACATATACCTTTATCAAACTATGCCTATAGTATTTCGTCTAATACAGTAGTATTTCGTCTTAGGGCAAAAAAAGGTGATATAAAAAAGGTAATTTTCTTTTTTGGTGATAGATCTTGTAGAAAGACTCCCGTAGATTTCTTTCCCATAGAGATGGAAAAAGTTGCTTATAGCAATGAGTTTGATTATTTTTCGGTAAAATTTGATAGCCCTTTTACTCGAATTTGTTATTATTTTTCTCTCTTCGACAAAAACGGGGAATCTTTATTTTATTATGGCGATCAGTTTGAGAAGAAGCTTACTGATATAAGAAGTGAATACTTTCAATTTGATTATAATCAAGATGGAGACAGAGCGATAGTTCCGTCATGGTTAAAGGATGCAATTGTTTACAACATCTTTCCTGATAGTTTTGCAACTGGGAGAAGAAACATAACAAACAAAGCCCTTCTTATTGAAAAAGACGGAAAAGTTCATAAAGGGTTAAGAGGTGGAACAATAAACGGAATAAGAGAGAATCTTGATTATATTATTTCTCTTGGTTTTAATACGATTTACCTTAATCCAATCTTTTCAGCTGGGGAATATCACAAATATGATTTGATTGATTACTATCATGTTGACCCCGTCTTTGGTAGTGATGAAGATTTTCTTTCTCTTGTGAAAGAATGTCACAAAAGTGGCATACGAATAATAATTGATGGAGTATTTAATCATATAGGCTGGAAAAGTAATATATTTCAAGACTGCATAAAAAATGGTAAGAAGAGTAAGTATTGGGAATGGTTTAATCATCTTTGCGACCCCATTATTATTCCCGATAACTATATAGATATCCCATCATATGAATGTTTTGGCTACGAAAGAATGATGCCAAAGTTAAACTTAAATAATCCAGAGTGTCAGGAATATTTTTTGCAAGTAGGAGAATATTGGGTTGAAAAATATGACATAGATGGATGGCGATTAGATGTTGCATGTGAAATTTGCGATGATTTTTGGCGTAATTTCCGTAAAAGAATAAAGAGTGTTAAAAGCGAATGTGTTTTAATTGGAGAGGTTTGGGAGACTGCTTCACATTGGCTTAATGGTGATATGTTTGATAGTACAATGAATTATGACTTTAGACGATATTGTGAACGGTTTTTTTGCTCTCAAAACATCGATGCAAAAGAATTTAATGGTCGTGTAACTGAAATGTTGATGAGATATAGGGAACAGATAGCATATGGTCAGTTAAATTTACTTGACTCGCATGATGTATCTCGTTTCTTATCATTGTGTCATGGTGACAA
>DHMZ01000039.1 GCA_002406055.1 Spirochaetales bacterium UBA4629 | reverse complement strand
ATCCATCTACTTGGAATAAACTTTTCAACAGAAGAGAAGAACATAATAGAGTGGAAGGATGAAGTAATAAAATCGACAATTAATGGACACATCGTCATCTAATTTCTTTACACAATATTCTTTTGTCTTTTTGAGAAAGTGATTGTAATATTTACTTAAGAGGAGATTGTTCTCCTAATAGGTTTCCACTTGTGGAAAGAGAAATAGAGACAAGCTTTAGCTTGAAAGGAGAAAAGAAATGAACATTACATTCAGAGGCATTGGATACACGCCAAACGAGGAAGACAGAGCATTTCTTGACAAAAAACTCCAGAAGATAAGCTTTGCCGAAGATTATCTTCAGGATTTAGACATCGCAGTAAAAAAAGAAGCCAAGGGTATTGGTTTCCATCTTGATGCCGTACTTCACTTTATTTGGAGAAAAGATAAGGTAGTCTCAGTAGATGCATATGAATTATATGAAGGAATTGAAAAACTAGCTGACAAGATTCAAAGCGTAGCCAAGAAAGAAAAAGAAATTGTAAAAGATAACTAAGACAAAGCCCAGAGGTTCTATCTTCTGGGCTTTTCTATTAGACTAAAGCAATGCAGAAACTAACTAAAAGGCAAGAAGAAGTCCTCTCTTACATAACTAAAACAATAGAAGACAATGGTTTCTCCCCTTCTTTTAAAGAAATTGGAGATTACTTCTCTTTTTCCCCTACCGCTGCATATTACATGGTTAACACGTTAGAAAAAAAAGGGTATCTAAATAGCAGTGACAAAAAAAATAGATCGCTTACCCTGCCAGTGGAAGACAGACTACAAAGAGAAAATATTGAATACCCATTCTTTGAAAGAGAGCCTCTTATGGAGGAACTTGAAAACAATGAATGCGGTACAATTCTTCTTCCCAGGCACTTCTCATCCTCACCTGTTTTTGCTTTTAAAGTAACATCTTCATCTATGAATAATAGTGGAATTCTTCCAGGAGATATTGCTGTAATTGAGAAAAATAAGAAGATTGAAAACAATTCAATCGTATTGGCAAGCAAAGATGAATACTCACGCCCTGAACTTAGAAGAGTTCATATTTCTCCTTCATTTATCGAACTATGGGCTGAAAATGATACAATGGGAATAATTAGGAGCAAAAAATTCCCTATTTATGGTATTCTTCTAGAGATAAGAAGGAGCTACAGATAAGGTCTATGGCAGATGTATATATCTTTCTCGGTCCAGAAGAGGGAGAGAAAAAAGAAGCAATAGCAAAAATAAAGAGAGATGTTTTAACTAAATATCCAGATTCCGAAGCATACTCCTTCTTTGTTGGAGATGATGAAGAAAGTAGTTATATTTCCGCTGTAAGCCAACCTTCCCTATTCTCTTCGCATCGCTTTATCGTTTTTAAAAACTTTGAAAATATAAAAAAGAGTGATGAAACATATAAAGCAACAATAGAAGCTGTAAAGTCAAACTCTGATGATTTAACGCTCATTATCGTTTCCTCTGAAAGCAATAAAAACTCTATAGATAATGCTCTCTTATCAGCTAGCGGAGACAACACCAAAATCTTTTGGGAACTAAAAGACGAAGATAAAAAAGCATGGATTTCTAACAAAGTCAGAAAAGAAGGATTTCAAATCACTAAAGATGCAGTCGATGAGATTTTATCTACAGTTGAAAACAACACGGAGGAGATGAAAAACCTTGTCCTGTCTATCACGAGTTTCCTTCGCCTTAAAGATGAAAAGAGAACAATTGATCGTGATGATATAGAGCTCTATGCAACGCGTACAAAAGGAGAAAGTGGCTATACGCTTTTTAAGGCATTAGGAGAAGCCAATCTTGAAAAGGCACTTACAATTATAGACACAATTATCCTTAATGACTCGAGAGACATTATTTCAGCGCTCTCAATAGTTGCGTCCCAATTTAGAAGAATTGAGAGTGCACTAAAGATGAAGAAAGAAGGAAAAAGAGATGATGTAATCTATAAAGAGCTTACATCTTTCTCTCTTTACTCTTCCTCAAAAGCTCGCATTGGTGTTAACTTCAAAGAAAAAGAGCTCTTTAGAGTTACAATGAAGAATTACACACTAGAAGATGTTAGGAGAATAATTATCCTTCTCGGTAATTACGATAATGTTGTTAAAGCAACCTCTACAGACAACCTTCTATTAACAGTTGAGTTTCTTGTCTATCTAATAATTGTAAATAAAGGAAGAGAGAGTAACTTAAGTCTTAATGCTCTAGACCTTCTAAAAAGCCCTTTTTAAAAGTTCAGTTTTCTCAAAACCCTCTCGGCTACAGGGAGAGGAATATGTGCGCCTTTAGCCAATTCCTCTTTAGAGAGAGCAAGAATTGCTTCCACTGAGCCATACGTTTGCATAATTCGTTTACTTCTCTCTTTTCCAACACCATCAATAGATTCAAGGAGTTTGAAAGAAGCATCGGTACTTCGCATTCTTTGGTTAAAAGACGTTGCAAAACGATGGCATTCATCTCTTATAGCAATTAAAATTCTTAGGCCTTCATCTGAATGATCTAGTAAAATAGATTCACCATTAGGGAAAACAATCGTCTCTTCTTTCTTTGCGAGTCCCACAACAGGGATAATCAAATCTAATTCGTCAAGGGCCTCTAAAGCAGCGTGAACTTGTCCCAGCCCTCCATCTATCATTATTAAATCTGGAAGATGGGCATTTTCTTCTTTTTGTCTTTTGTAGCGACGATATACAGCTTCATGAATTGACTTAAAATCATCTATTTCACCCTCGCCTAAACTCTTCATTGAGAAATGTCTATAGTCTTTGTTGCTTGGATTTCCATCGATAAAAACTATCAACGATGAGACTGTGTATTTACCAGATAGTTGTGCTATATCATAACCTTCAATATGACGAGGGAGTACATTTAAATGAGTTATTTCCTTCAGTCTTTCGAGGGCATCTGTGTTATCTACACTCTTTAGTCTCTTCTCAACGTCACGCACAGCATTTTCATCTGCCAAACGAAGAATACGATAGTGTTTTCCATCCTTTGGAATCATAACTTTAATCTTCTTCTTTAACTCATCAAGGAAGAACTTTGAAAGTAGATCTATATCTATATCATGTGAAACATAGAGTTCGTGAGGAAGGGAATCTCCATCGCTATAGTACTGAATCAAAAAAGAAAGAAGTGTCTCAGTTTCATCACCAAGGCATTCGCTTCTGTAAAGTGCCTTACCAATAAGACGGCCATTACGAAATTGCATTATAGAAATTGTACATAGATAGGCTCTCATCTCTATTGCAGCATAGTCCCTCTTATCATCAGCTTCATTATTAAGGTCTTCCATAGCTTGGTTCTCTTGCATAACAGTCAACGCTTGAAGAATATCTCGTTTCTTTGCCGCTGTTTCAAAATCCAAGTTTTTGGCCGCATCTTGCATCTCTTTTTTAATCTTTGCAGAAAGAGAAGAATCATCACCATCTAAGAAGGTCTTTATTTCCTTTATGTATTGGCTATAATCGTTAGGAGTAATTGCGCCTATACAAGGGCCTGAACACTTATGCATATGATAATACAAACACGGAGTATCTCTTTTTTTGAGAGGGCCAGAACAGAGTCGTAATGGATAGAGCTCTTTTATCGTATCAAGATATAAATCTAATCTCTTTCCATCTGGATATGGACCATAATAAAGAGAACCGTCTTGAATTATTCTTCTTGTTTTAAATACTCTCGGATATTGCTCTTTTGTAATTCTGATTACAGGATAGCTCTTTCCATCTTTCAATAGAATATTGTAGTGAGGATTGTATTTTTTTATTAGGTTATTTTCTAAGACAAGTGCTTCGTACTCATTGCCTGTAATGACATAATCAATTTGGTGAATTTTTTCAACTAAGGCAGCTGTCTTAGCATTTCTGTTAGGAAGAAAGTATTGGTTTACCCTCCTCTTTAAGCTCTTAGCTTTACCAACATATATTACAGTTCCCTTGTCATTTTTCATTAAATAGCAACCAGGATTCTCAGGAAGGGCTCTCGCCTGGTCTCTTGCACTCTCTGCCATAAAAATAGAATAATCATAACCCCATATTTTGACTACATGAATTGAATATCATAATTTTCTATTTTGTTTTAAACTGTCACCATGTCAGATAGTTTTACTTCAATTTTTGTTCGTCTTCCAATCTCCTTACAAGAGTCTATCTCCTCTCTCTTTTCTTCTATCCATTTCACGCAAAATCAAAAATTAGAATTAGTAAAAGAGGAAGCTGATCTTTTACAATGGAAAGAGAAAAGCTTTGTTGAAAACACAGATAGAGAAAAGTTTATAAAGCGAAAAGATGGCAGAGGTGGAGATGAATATATAAAAGAACTTAGAAAATATATGACTAGGCTAAGAGAAGAGGAAACTGACTACTCTAACTTCTTTCCTCATAACGAAGTAAGACCAAAAACTAAAGAAGTTGTTTTAGACCAAAACATAGTTCTTTCAAGATGTCCTTGCCCTGTTGATGGCGAAAAAACAAGATGTTGCAAACTCAGGACTTTAGATGCAATAATGCAATGTGGCTTTGGCTGTTCATATTGCTCTGTTCAAGCTTTCTATAATGAAAACCAAATTAAAATTGTCTCTTCATTAGATGAAAAACTCGCCTCCCTACCACTCGATGAAAGTGTTTGGCACATTGGAACAGGGCAAGCATCTGACTCTCTTCTGTATGGTGACGATTACAATACTCTATCATCTCTTGCATCATTTGCTAAACTTCATCCAAATATTATTATTGAATTGAAGAGCAAAGCCAATAGAGAAGATGTATTTAATCATCCATGGCCCAAAAACATGGTCTATACCTGGTCACTTAATGCACCAACAATAATTGAGAAAGAAGAACACTTCACAGCCCCACTTGAGAAACGAATAGAATGCGCAAAAAAAGCGCGAGACAATGGTAACAAAGTTGGCTTTCATATCCACCCTATGTTTTATTTTAAGGGTTGGGAGGAAGAATACAAAGAAGTAGTAAAAAAAGTTGTCTCAACATTTTCCCCAGACGACATAGTCATGATAAGTTTTGGAACTCTCACATTCACTAAAGCTGTTCTGCAACGTTTAAGAGAACAGGGAAATGAGAGCAAAGTTCTTGAGATGGAACTTGTAAAATGTGCGGGAAAATATTCATATCCATTAGAAAAGAAAGAGAAAATGTTCTCAACACTATATTCATTCTTCCCTGAAGAATATAAAGAAAAAGTCTTCTTCTATCTTTGCATGGAAGACCCGTCTCTTTGGATGAAAGTACTAAAAAGAGAGTATAAATGTGACAAAGAGTTCGAAGAAGATATGAAAAGAAACTACTATAAGAAGCTAGATATTAAATAAGATCCATGCGAGAAAGAGCTAGCATGACAGAAGAAGGAACTGCTGTCTCAGTTCTTAGTATTCGTGACCCGATTAGTGTTGGTTCATAATTAGATGAAATAAAGAGCTCTCTCTCTTTATTTGACCAACCACGCTCCGGGCCAATAGCAAGAACAACGCTCTTCCCTTTCAAATCCATCTTAGAAAGCTTCTTGGCGCCAATTTGATTATCTAAAAGAAGTTTAACGTCTACTTTTTCGGCTTCCTTAATTGCTTCGTTCACAGAAGAAAAAAGACGAGTTTCGCTTACCCCTGTAAAGCCAGATTGCATTGCGCCATCCAAGAGTATATTTTTATACTCGCCACTAGTGTATAAAGATGAACCTTGGTAGCTTTTCTCTCCTAATTCTGTTATTGGAAGAAATATCCTTTCGACTCCTAAGCTTACAGCCTCTCGAAGAATTCGTTTCATGCATATCGGTCTTGTTTGACCAACAATTAACGTTATAGGGTATAGCATAGAAGCATCAGAAATAGACATAAAATTAAAGGAAATACCATCTTCTGTAATGCTCTCTATTGTGGCTTTGCCCTCGTCTCCATTAATAATTCCAGCACGAAAGCTCTCTCCCTCTTTTAAGTGAAGGATTTTTTTTATGTGTAAGGCTCTTTCATCAGAGAAAGGGAAGAAAGACTCCCCCTTCTCTATTAAAATTATATTCACTTTGCCCTTCCGAAAAGCTTTGAATAATAGTAAATACCATCCAATGAAGAGGATGTTATATCTTCTGCCTTCATTTTCCAAGACCAGTTAGAAGTTCCACAAGTTGAAGGAACATTCATTCTTGCACTTTCGTCCAACCCTAAAATATCTTGCATAGGGAAAATTGCATACATGCTTGAGCTCATCATAATTGCTCGCATCATCTTCCATAATACTTCATTGTCTGAACACTCAAAGTAACGCCTAATCACATCCTTCGTTCTATCATCCAAACTCTTATACCAACCTATTGTTGTGTTATTATCGTGTGTTCCTGTATATGCAACAGAACGCTCTGAGATGTTATGAATTAAGTATTCATTAGTAGTATCAAAATTGCCTTCGCTATCAAAGCCAAATGCAAATTGTAATATCTTCATGCCTGGAAGATTATTATCATCTCTGAGTTTTTCAACTCCAGCTGTAATAACACCAAGGTCTTCTGCAATTAAAGGAAGTGAAGAACCTAATTCTTTTTTTATAGCATCAAAGAATTTCTGTCCTGGCCCTTTTACCCACTTTCCATTTATGGCAGTCTCTTCACCTTTTGGAATTCTCCAATAAGCTTCAAAGCCTCTAAAATGGTCGATTCTTATAATATCTGCAATCTTTAGTGATGCCTTAATTCTCTCTATCCACCATTTGTATCCATCCTTTGCCATCTCATCCCAATTATAAAGGGGGTTGCCCCATAATTGGCCAGTAGATGAGAAAGCATCAGGAGGTACGCCAGCACTAGCTTCCTGTACAGAATCTTCATCATATTGCAAAAGACGTTTATTCGCCCAAGCATCAACGCTATCAGAAGCAACAAAGATGGGAATATCACCAATAATCTTTACACCTTTTTCATTAGCATACTCTCGCATCTCCTGCCACTCTTTATAGAAGAAGTATTGTAAAACACAGTATATATCAACAAGCTTCTTCTCTTCTTTGAAAGCCTTCTCAAGGGCTTTCTCATCTCTAACTCTTAGCTCTTTAGGCCATACGCTAAACCATCTTGAGTCATTGTATCTTGCGCAAAGAGCTTGGAACAAAGCGTAGTCTTCAAGCCACCAACCTTCTTTAGCTCTAAATGCTTTGTATGCTGCTAACTCCTCTTTGTCTTTTGAGGCAAGAAAATTATGAGCAGCTTTAAAGAGTAGAGGCATTTTTATTCTTCTTGCCTCTGCGTAATCTACCCTATCAGATTCCTTTGCTTTTACAAGAACATCTTCTAAGCTCAAGTAACCATCCAAGTATAAAGAACGAGGCGAAATAAAAAGTTCATTTCCCGCAAAAGTAGAGCGCGCAGCGTATGGGCTTTCGCCATATCCTGTCGGACCTGTTGGCAGTATTTGCCAAAGAGTTATTCCCTTTGAACTTATTGAATCGATAAAGCTGTAAGCTTCTTCTCCTAAATCTCCAACACCATATTGGGAAGGTAGACTTGTTATATGTAACAGGACACCTGTTTTTCTTTCTCCATGTTTCATAGAAAAAATTATACACAACTTAAAGATAGGTGTGAAGATTATTTTAAACCGGTAAACTAAACTAATTAAGAACTTTTTCCTTATGTCTTTTTGACGATTTTTTTCTTTTTTGATATAACTAAATATATGGAATATACAGAATTAACTACAACATTTAATGTCGGAGAGAAGGTCTTTTACCCTACAATTGGAATATGTACAGTTGAAAAAGAAGAACTTAGGGGCGATAAGACATATCTAAAGCTCTTTTCTCCTTCTCAAGATTCTGTGATTCTACTTCCTCGCGACAATGCTTCATCCCTTGGACTTAGAAAACTAACAGACAAAGAAAGTCTAAAAAAAGCGCTCTCTATTCTTTCTTCTAAAATTGAAGCACCTTCATTTTGGAAGGAAAGAGTTGAAAGGAACCAAAGCCTATTAAAAGAAGGATCTGTTGAAGCACTATGCAAGATAATATCGAATCTATATTCAAGGCAGAAAATTAAAGAACTACCAACTATTGAGAAAAGGCTCTATGATAATGCTCTAGATATGCTTATAAGTGAAGCTATGTCTGTTCTTAAAAAAAGCGAGGAGGACATAAGAAAGATAATCTTTTCTTATTTAGAAGATGGAGCAGAGTTTCGATTTAATTGTAACAGCAGCAGGGTCATCTCTTAGATTTAATAGTCTCAGCAAAAAAAACGAAAAAAAAGAATGCATTCTTATTGATGGAAAGTCTGTTCTATATAGAGCAATATCCCCTTTTTTAGATATAAAAGGTCTAAAAACAATTATTGTTACATACCCAAAAGATAGAGAGAACGATATTAAAAACGCCATTAAGGATTTAGTATTGCCAGAAGGTGTTTCACTATATTTCGTTGAAGGTGGAAACACGAGAACCCACTCAATTAAGAATGGCTTTTCTTTCCTCTCTGGGCTATCTTCTGATGCCTATCTTGTTGCAATTCATGATGGTGCGAGACCATTTATAAGAAGAGAAATAATTCTTGAGACACTAGAAAAAGCAAGCATCTATGGTTCTAGTGCACCTGGCTTAAAAATAAGTGACGCCGTCAAAAGAATTGATAACAATCTTGTTATAAAAAATGAAGATAGGACAAACCTAATTAGAATACAAACACCTCAAATCTTTGATAATGAGATTATGTCTAAACTTTATCTGGCACTTGATGAGAATGAAGCATTTCAAGATGACGTAGAACTCTATACAGAGCATGGTGGCAAGTGCTATATAACAGAAGGAAGCGAAGAAAATAAAAAGATAACATATCGTAAAGATATAGAGAGTAAAAAGATGAGAGTTGGTTTTGGTAATGATATTCACCGTTTGAGTGAAAATAGGAAACTCTATATAGGTGGTGTTTTGCTACCATACAATAAAGGTGAGGTAGCTCACTCTGATGGAGATGTTCTTCTTCATGCACTAATTGATGCACTTCTTGGTGCAAAGGCGCTTGGCGATATTGGTCACTTCTTTCCGCCTGAAGACAATAAGTGGAAAGATAGCGACAGTAAGGACCTCTTAAGAACGATACTCAAAATAACAAATGTAG
>DHMZ01000059.1 GCA_002406055.1 Spirochaetales bacterium UBA4629 | reverse complement strand
GCACATGCGTTAGACTCATCTGTGTCGATATGCATTGCTAAGCGATAGCTATTAGAGACTCTAATAACTGTGTCGCCAAAGATTGTCTTTCTGCCATTAGAATTTTCAACTAAGACAGAGACGATATCGCCATTCTTAACGCCAAATTCTTTTGCATCTTCTTCTGTCATGTGAATGTGTCTCTTAGCAACGATAACACCTTCTTCTAGTTCTACAGAACCCTTTGGTCCGATGAGTGTGCACTTGCCAGAATTCTTAGTATCACCACTCTCTCTAATAGGAGCTTCAATACCAGCACTGCGTGCATCTGTTGCACTTAACTCTACCTGATTAAGCTTTCTGCATGGTCCAAGAATAGATACATTAGCAATCTCTTTCTTAGGTCCAACTACTGTTACTCTTTCATTTGAAGCAAACTGTCCTGGTTGGGATAGTTCTTTCTTGACTGTAAGTTGATAACCCTCTCCGAAAAGGGTCTCTAGTGTTTCCTGTGTAACGTGAACGTGTCTAGCACTAGTTTCAACCATAAACTCTTTAGCCATTTATATTCCTCCAGTGAATATTTTACGTCTTTAATTATTCTACAAAACAGAGCACTATTCAATAACTCTGTTGCAGAGAGATTGTTAAATAGGTATGCTTTTTCATATGGTTATAGGTGTCTACGGTTTAGGAAGATTCGGGTCTTTTTGGGCTAAAAGCTTAGCAAGTACAAAAAATAAAGTTATTGCTTATTCTCGTTCTTCACATGTTCCAATAGAAGACGTTGAATTCGCAAGTGAAGAAGAGGTTCTCTCTGCAGATCTTCTATTTTATTGTGTTACAATTTCTGCCTTTGAAGAGGTCTTAAAAAAGACTAGCTCAAAGATAGGTGAGAATACAATTGTTATGGATACATGTTCTGTAAAAACATATCCAGTAGAGTGGATGAAAACAAACATTTCTCCCTCTGTATATAAAATTGCAACACACCCAATGTTTGGTCCTGATTCAGGTAAAGATGGACTGGATAATCTTCCAGTAGTAATGTGTCCAATAAGCGAAGAAGATGAGCGTTTTGAGATGGTCAAAAAGCTCTTCTTATCAATGAAATTACATGTTATAGAGATGACAGCAGATGACCATGACAGGGAGGCCGCCTTTTCCCAAGGCGTTACTCATTTTGTTGGAAGAATACTATCGGAGATGAATCTAGAACCAACAGAAATAGCAACGAAGGGTTACAATGCATTAATGGAAATTGTTGAGCAAACATGTAATGACCCCTTGCAGCTTTTTTGTGATTTACAACGCTATAATCCATACACAAAAGATATGAGGCATTCATTGCGTCTAGCTATTGAGAATGTTGGTTATATGTTAGAGCGAGGACACGACAAGAGATGAGAGTATTTATCTATACATTAGGCTGTCGTCTTAATCAATGCGAAAGCGAGGCTATTGCAGATAGCTTCAAAGCGAATGGATGGAATGTAGTAAAAGAAAGTAAGGATGCCGAACTAATTATAGTAAATACTTGTGCTGTAACAAGTAAAGCTGAACAAAAGGCAAGACGTATGATTCGTTTGTTTTCTGAAGACAATAAGACAGTTATTGTCTCTGGCTGTTATGCAGAAAACTCTAAAGAAGAGATAGAGAAGCTAGGAGATAAAATAGTTGTATTTTCTCTATCAAATAAGGCGTCCTTACTAAAGCTAGCACCCTCGCTAAAAGGAACTGATGAGTCTTCTCTCTTTGAAAGAATAAAGTCTTTTAAAGATTGTCCAAGCTCTGTCTTTGATTACAATCCTTCTTCTTTCTCTTATCACTCTCGAGCCTACCTTAAAGTTCAAGATGGATGCGATAATTCTTGTGGCTATTGCAAGACAACAATAGTACGTGGTCCTTCTAGGTTTTTAGATAGTAGTGAGGTTATTAAGAGGGTCTTAAAGCTTGAAAGCGAAGGCTTCCATGAAGTAATGCTCACAGGCGTTAATCTTACGAACTATGATCATAATGGGCGGGGTCTTGGAGGGCTAATGTCAGAGATTCTGAAAAATGTTGGTCCAGACATTCGCTTTAGACTTTCTTCAATGGAACCAGATGGGGTAGATGACTTACTTCTAGAACAGATTAAAGATCCTCGAATTTTTCCTCATTTCCATATCCCAATCCAGACTGCGTCAGATAGGGTATTACAGATAGCCCAAAGAAAGTATTCAATTAGTCACGTTGAGTACATTATAAAGAAACTTAGAGAAATAAAAGATGATCCTTTTATTGGTTGTGATGTCATTGCAGGACTTCCAGGAGAAAGCGAAGAGGATGCTGAAATAACATACAATTTCCTTGAGAAAAATAACTTCTCTTCTTTTCACGTCTTTCCTTATTCACCAAGAGAAGGAACTCCTTTGTTTAACTCAAAATTAAAGATTGAGGAGAGAGTTAGAGACGAAAGGGCCGAGAGATTACGCGAACTCTCTCAACGACAGAGCAGAGATTATATTTTCAGGCAAAATGGAAAGATGACAGAGATAATAGCTGAGAAAAATGGTGAAGGTACAACAGGTAACTACCTTAAAGCAAAAATAATAGCTCCTCCATCTTTTGCCATTAAAGAAGGGGAGCTCTATAAAGGTAAGTTTACTTCTATTTTTCCTCTCGAGGTTTCAATTGAAGTGTGACGTTTACGTCTTCAGGCTTTACTCTTGAATATGGCTTTACGCTATCTTTAATCCAAGCGTTTGAACCAATAATACTATCGTGGCCGATCGTAATATCACCAAGGATTGAAGCATTAGCATAGATAGTAACTTTGTCTTCTATTGTTGGGTGTCTCTTTGTGTCTCTTAAAAGGAGTCCACATCCGTCTTTAGGAAATGATAGAGCTCCAAGCGTTACTCCTTGGTATATCTTAACATAATTGCCAATTACAGTTGTTTCACCAATTACAACACCTGTGCCGTGGTCAATAAAGAAATACTCTCCAATTGTTGCACCAGGGTGGATGTCTATGCCTGTATCTGAATGGACTAATTCATTTAGCATTCTAGGAATTAAAGGTAGTCCATGTCTGAATAAGAAGTGGCCAATACGGTGAACTGTTATAGCTTTAAAACCAGGATAGCTAAGAATTATCTCTGACACGCTCTTTGCTGCAGGGTCACCATCGTATCCTGCTTCTCCATCTTTCTTTAGCATTTCTCTTATTGAAGGAAGTTCTTCTAATAGGGAAGATGTTATCTTCTGGGCTTTTTTCTCAGCGTTTAATTCATCGTCTGTAATTAAATAAGCAAGAAGAGCAGAGTGATAAAGAAGATTTGATGCTCTTTCCATATGACGTGAAATAACAGTTTCAAGCATACCCTTAGATGTTATTTCTTCGTAGTCAGGAAAAAGCAATGTTCTAAACTCTTCCATCATCTCCCTTACTTCCATTCTATCTGGAAGCTGGCAGTTACGAAAATCTGATTTATTATCCTTCTGCCTAGAAAAAGAAGAAAGATATTGTTTTAAAAAAGGAGAAGAATCAAATTTCATAATTAAATAATAATTAATCAAGCTCCTTTTTTAAAGGCTTACTCCTCACTTTCTCTATTTCTTAGCTTTTCAGATACCTTTTCAACTTCAGGATACAACACTCTTGCGCTCAGTGACGCTACAATTATTTTTACTCCATCGCCAATAATAAATGGAACAAGACCTACAGAAAAAGCTTTTGCCCATGTTGTTGAAAGCTTAATCTTTAGCCATGGAATACCGATTAGGTATGTTAGAACTTCCATAACAAGTACAACGAGGAGATTATACAAAAAGGATTTATGGTTTCTTTTGCTTAATAGAGATCCAACCATTACAGATAAAAGGAAGCCAAAGATAAAGCCACCTGTTGGACTTAATAGGGCACCGAGGCCACCACCTGAAGTAAAGATAGGAAGGCCAATTGCTCCTAAAACTATATATAGAACAACAGAGAGTGTTGCCCATTTAAATGGTAGAAGCAACGCTGTTAAGAAAACAAAGAGTGTTTGCAGTGTCATGGCAACAGGAACCATTGGAATCTTAATAAATGTACCTGCGCTAATTAAGGCAGTAAAAAGGGCTGTAAGTATTATCATAAGGGGAGAATAAGAAAAAGATTAGAGTACTGTCAACCACTTTACATTGACTGGTTTACAAACAAAAGCTATTCTTTTTTTATGACAACAAAAGAACAAGTATTAAAGCTTTTAGAGAACAATGAGAGTCTTTATCTTAGTGGAGAAGAACTCAGTGAGAAGACTAAGGTTTCTCGCATGGCTGTTTTTAAGGCAATTGAAAGCTTACGTAAGAATGGCTATGAAATAGAAAGCAAAAAGCATTATGGCTATAGATTGGTGGATAACAATGATATTCTCAACAAAGAGGCCTTAGTTTCATCTTTTGGCAGTGATGATATAAAAGTGTATTACTTAGATGAAACGATATCTACAAATAGAGATGCTAAGATAATTGCATCTGATGGAGCAAAACCTCCTTATGTTGTAACAGCTTCATTTCAAAGTGGAGGACGAGGACGACTTGGTCGCAGCTTTGAATCTCCTCGGGGAGGAGTCTATTTTTCTCTTGTTTTGAATGGGACAAAAATAAAGAATCCTGATTTAATAACGATATCTGCCGCAATGGCAATTAGTGAGGTTTTAGAAAAACTTACGGGCATAGAAACCTCTATTAAATGGGTTAATGATATCTACATAAGAGGTAAAAAGTGTGTTGGAATATTAACTGAGGGTATTTTTAACATGGAGCAAAAAACTCTCGATAAAGTAGTTATTGGTTGTGGTATAAATCTGAAAACAAAGACAGAAGAGTTTAGCCCAGACTTGTTGGACATTGCTACTTCTTTTTATCCTGATGGAAATTGTCCAATTAAAAGGGCAGATGTTATTGCTCAATGTTGCAAAAGAATTGTTGAGATACAAGATGAAGATTTCCTTAGCGAGTATAAGAAAAAATGTTTTGTGTTAAATAAAAGAGTTAAAGTAATAAAGATTGGAGAGACAAAAGAAGCTTATGCTTATGATTTAGACTCTTCTGGACATCTTATGGTTCGTTATGGTAATGGAGAGGAAGAAAGTCTTTCTTCTGGTGAGATAAGTATTAGATTATAACTAAGATACTTCACTATGAGAGTTTGACTTGGTATTATCAAAGAGTTGAGGTTTAAATGCTTACAAAACTTAAAGAAGATTGGAAAAATAGAATTGAGAGTGAATTAAAGCTTTATTTAAATAAAGAAGATATTCCATCACTAACAATGGGTGTTCCTCCTAAAAAGGAGATGGGCGATATAGCTTTCCCTATGTTCCCTTATGCAAAAGATGCACATAAAAGCCCTGCTGCTATTGTTTTAGATATTGCATCACGAATAGAGAAAGACCATCCTGAGGGAGAGATTATCATAGCTGGACCATATTTAAATGTACGCTTAGATTTACCTTCTCTTGCTTCAACTATATTGAAAACTGTTAGAGAGGATGGCGATAAATATGGAGAGGGTAAGAGCCTAGAGCATAAGAGAATGATGGTTGAGTTCTCTTGTCCAAATACAAATAAGCCACTCCACCTTGGCCATATGAGAAATGATAGCTTAGGTCAGTCTGTATCTGAACTTTTAAAGAGTCAGGGCGCTGAGGTAAAGAAGGTAAACTTAATCAATAACAGGGGCGTTCATATCTGTAAGAGCATGCTTGCCTATCTTACTTTTGGTAATGGAGAGACTCCTCAGTCTACAGATGAAAAAGGTGATCATTTCGTTGGACGATACTATGTAAGATTTGCCCAGTGGGAAAAAGAAGTAGAAGAGAAGAAGAAAGATAATCCAGATATCGTCAACTCTCCAAACTTCATTGATCCAACTGTAGAAGCTCAAAAGATGCTCAAAAAGTGGGAAGAGGGAGACAGTGAGGTAAGAAAGCTTTGGGCTAAAATGAACGAATGGACTCTTTCTGGTCTAGAAGAAAGCTACAAGAATATGGGAATCTCCTTCGATAAATACTACTACGAATCTGAAACATACAAATATGGAAAAGATGAGGTTTTAAAGGGCGTAGAAAAGGGTGTCTTTACAAAGGAAGAAGATGGAAGTGTTCAAGTTGATTTAGCGCCAATTGGACTAGATAAAAAGGTTCTTCTTCGTAAAGATGGAACAACGCTATATATGACACAAGATATTGGTACAGCAATTGAACGTCACAAAGATTGGCCTTTCGATTCCTTAACATACGTTGTTGCTTCAGAGCAACAGTATCACTTTAAGGTCCTCTTCTATTGCTTGTCTCTTCTTGGTTATGATTGGGCTAAAGAGCTCCATCACCTTTCCTATGGTATGGTTAATCTTCCTGATGGAAAAATGAAGAGTAGAGAAGGAACAGTAGTCGATGCTGATGATTTACTAGCAGAATTAACTTTGTTAGCAAAGAATGAGATTATTTCTAAAGATCGTAGCGATAAAGTTGATGATATAGATTCAACTAGTCGCAAGATTGCTCTTGGTGCACTTAATTACTACTTGTTGCAAGTTTCTCCAACAAAAGATATGGTCTTTAATCCTAAAGAATCTATCTCTTTTAATGGTAATACTGGACCATATTTACAATATACAGGTGCTCGTCTTTCTTCTATTCTTCGTAAATACAAGGAAGAGGGAAAGACGGAAACAGAATTCAAGGGTGAGCTATTGACTAACGAAGATGAGAAGACACTTCTTACTTTAATTGCTTCTTTCCCTCAATATGTGAAGAAAGCAGCAGATGGCTTTGATCCTTCTGTCATTGCTACTTATTTATATGAAGTTGCAAAGACATTTAGTCATTACTATCACGACAATAGAATTCTCAACGCAGAGACCGATGAACTTATACAGGCTAGAGTTTCTCTTTGCGAGATGATTCTTCAAGTCTTAAAGAATGGCTTTAAGCTAATAGGTGTTCCATTCTTGGATGTAATGTAATTTTTATCTTTATTAAAAAGAAGCGACTTGTTTTTATGGGTCGCTTTATTTTTTGTCCAAATCATAAATCAACTCTTGTTAATGACATAAAGTATGGTATATAAATCTTTGTACGTGTGGTAACACCACGAGAAACTGTTACTCGATTATTTTGTCAAAAGAGGATGTAACAGATGACGAAAAAAGAAGGGCCTTCAGTAAAGAAAAGCTTACCTTTCATCTTAGTTTTTTTAGTTTTTTTTGTGGCATTTACTATGCGTGGACCAATGGGTTGTATAGGGCCACTTATGAGTCAAATTAGGCTAGAGCGATCTCTTAGTGGAACAACAGCGGGGCTATTAACAACACTTCCTTTACTACTTTTTGCTCTTTCTGCTCCTCTTTCTGTCATTGTTTCAAAGAAAATAGGTAATATAAAGTTGATTGCAGTTAGCTTAATTACTATTACTATTGGGATATTAGTTAGGTCTCTTTCTTCTACTTTTTTCCTTTTTCTAGGTACGCTTTTAATTGGTTTTGGAACAGGCTTTTTAAATGTTATTGTCCCAGCTTTTTTTAAAGAGAGTTACACAAAAGAGAGTGGAAAGCTTATGGGAATTTACTCTTCATCTCTAACATTTACTTCTGCACTTACTGCTGCAGTAGTTGAACCTTTAGCAGCAATTTGTTCGTCATGGGAAGTTGCCTTTGCGCTCTTTTCTTTGCCATCCATTATTGCCTTATTATTGGCACTGTCTTTTGTAAAAAAAGTTAATGCCAAGACAGCGAATAATGAATCAGTAAATGGAGAGTATAAGCTCTTTACAAAACGAAACTTTCTTATCGCAATATATATGGGATTCCAATCTTTGATCTTTTTCACTCTTCTTACTTGGTTCCCAACTATCGCCTCTTTCTCTTTTTCCCTTCCTTTTAATAAAGGGCTTTTGATTACAATAATGCAACTAGCATCAATTGTGCCTGCCTACTTTGTTCCTGTCGTTTGTAAAGAAAACAATGTAAGAAAACTAACAACGTTTCTTGCACTTTTATTCATACCTGGAATGTTGTTTTGCATGCTAGGTAAAACAATAGTGAGTCTGATTATTGGTGCAATTATTATGGGCTTCTCCCTTGGTTCAACCTTTAGTGGCGCAATAACGCTTTGTGCTATCTATGGCAAAGATGGACGCGATACGGCTTGCATTATCTCTTTTGGCCAATGCATTGGCTATGTTCTTGCTTCTTTTGGCCCAACAGGATTTGGTTTACTAAATGATATCTCATCTTCTTGGTTTCCTGTAATGTTAGCATTATGTCTTATTGCCTTAATTATGGGAATTGTAGCAATAGGGATAAAAAGATGATTCAATCTTTTCCTCTCTATATTTTTCATCTAATATATTTTTTCGTCTTAGCTTACTATGGAAGGTGAAAAATGGATAATAAAAAGAGAAAAACAGTAGTTTTACTTGCAACAGGTGGAACAATTGCTGGCACAGGAAAGCCCGGGAGTCAAACTGATTATGTCCCAGGTACTCTTTCTATAGAAAAGATAGCATCTACAATTCAAGGCTTGGATAAGCTTGCATCTTTAAAAGAGATACAGATTGCAAATGTTAATTCTGACGATATAACAACACATAATTGGATAGAACTTGCACGTCAAATTAATACTCTTTCAAAAGATCCTAATATTGATGGCTTTGTCATTACCCATGGAACCGATACGATGGAAGAGACTGCATATTTTTTGCATCTAACGGTCCATACAGATAAGCCTATTGTTGTAACAGGAGCAATGAGGCCGAGTACTGCAACAAGTGCAGATGGTCCGATGAATTTATATCAAGCAGTAGCTGTGGCATCATCAGATGCGGCAAAAGGGAAAGGTGTTATCTGTGTCTTTTCTGATAGTATTTATGGCGCAAGAGACTTCCAGAAGTTATCAACAACATCTGTGACAGCCTTTGGAGGAAGAGACTTCGGCATGATGGGATACATTATCGACAATGAGATAATCTTCTACAACGAGTCTACTCGTCGCCATACTCTTTCTTCTCCATTTTTTGTCGATAATCTCTCATCTCTTCCAAAAATCGAGATTGTCTTATTCTATGTTGATGCTGATCCTGTAATTATGGAGGACGCAGCAAAGAGATCAGCCGGTTTGATTATTGTCGGTGCAGGTAATGGCAATTATTCAAATAGCTTTAATAGGATGATTGGCAAATTTGATATTCCTGTTGTACGAACAAGCAGAATCGGTAATGGCCTTATTGTGCCTGATAGCAAATTTGATATCTATCCAAATATTATTCTTGCAGATAATCTTTCACCAACAAAGGCAAGAATCCTATTACAATTAGCACTTACAATCACAAAAGATAGAGATAAGATTCAGGAGTTTTTCTCTATTTTTTAGGCTTATCAACAATAGTTGTAAGGGCGAACTTAGAACTCTTAAGTAGGCTTGAGAGTGCACTTGATACTGCTTTTTTAGTTTCACTATCAAGATTTATAGTTGCTTTTATGATGCCCTTACTACTTTTAAGCCAGTTTTCTTTTAGCTCTTTAAGTGTTTTAGCATTACTCTCAACCATTACTGAGTAAACGCCATCAATGAGCTTTTCTCTCTCATCTTCATCCATGCTTTTAAGCCATGTTTTTAATGTATAGTCGATAAAGCGAGAGCTGTTATCGACAGTATCGAGATGGATAAAATGATTAGCTAGAAGAGACCAAGAGTAAATATCATGTTGCATTATGCTGATATTTTCGCTATGCACAACCGTATACTTTTCTTCGTGCTCAAGAAGCATTCCAACAACAGAAGATTGAGGAACGAATGTCTTTATTCTCGAGCATATTGCTTCGTAGCCCTTTTCTTTAATAGTTCTTTCGTCAAAACCAGGACCATCAAAATTGAAGACTACTTCTATTTTGTCCTGAACTTTTTTGTCAACAAAAGATGAAGCAAATACAGCAAGGTTTCCACCTTTTGAGTGGCCAGAGACAATGATGCTGTTGTTTTCTATAGTGCTGCTCATTTTTGTAAGGTAGTCTACCGCCTTAATCTGGCCGATAAGTGGAGTAGAGAAGGCCATATTAAAATCTTCTTTCCAACCAACAAGTGTATTGTCTGTACCTCTAAAGAGAACAAAAAGAGTTTTGCTCTCCTTTTCCAACAGAGTTATAGCTGAAAACTGCGTTTGAGTTTTTTCGTCTATCTCATTTGTATAATCTATTATCACAAATGAAGAAAAACGCTTTGTCCCAATAATTGTCTTCATTAATGAGGAGTCGCCTTCTATTAGCTGGATGTTCTCTATGTTTGGAAGTGAAAGAATAGTCTTCAAGGCAGAATAGAGCGACTCATTTTTCTTTATATTGATCTTTTCGTATCTCATATATGCTAGACGTGCAAGGATTGCACCATCAATTTCATTTATAGGGTCATTTGATAGAGATAGGTCACCACGCCAAGATAGATAATCAATAATATTTGCCATGGCGATATTGTCTTATTCTTATTCTTTTTTAGCAAGCATAGTTTTTTCACTTTTGTTCTTATCATTTCTGGTGATAAAATGAAGCGTATTAGAAAAAGGAGGATTAGATGGCAAATATTGTAATTAAAAATATCTATTGTCTTATGACAGATCCAGATAAGCCTAGCTTAAGTGGAGTAGATTTAAAAATTGAAGGAAATCTAGTAAAGGAAATTGGTAACAATTTGGAGACCAATGGCTTTGAAACTATTGATGGCTCTAAGCTTGTTGTTGTTCCAGGTTTTGTTAATACACATCATCATTTCTATCAAACTTTGACTAGAAACATTCCACAGGTTCAAAATGCAAAGCTCTTTGATTGGCTTGTTTTCTTATATGAAAAGTGGAAAAACTTAGATGCTGAAAGTGTTTATATTTCTTCGTCTCTTGCTATCGGTGAACTTTTAAAAACAGGATGTACTTGTTCAACTGATCATCATTATGTTTATCCAAAAGGTTTCGAAGGCGATGCTATGGCACTTCAGTTTGAAGCTGCAGATAGGCTGAAGATGCGCTTTAGTCCTACACGTGGCTCTATGAGCTTATCTCGTAAAGATGGCGGTCTTCCTCCAGATAGCGTTGTCCAAACAGAAGAAGAAATTCTCTTAGATAGTGAGCGATGTATAAAGACTTTCCATGATCCATCACCATTAGCAATGCATAAGATAGTGCTTGCTCCGTGTTCTCCTTTCTCTGTAACTAAACGCTGTATGCTTCTTTCCTCTCGTTTGGCTAGAAAGTACAATGTTGGCTTACATACTCATTTATGTGAAACAATTGATGAAGAAGATACATGCAAAAGAATGTATGGAGTACGTCCATTAGAGTTAATGGAAGAGTGCGAACTAATTGGAAAAGGCGTCTTCTATGCACATGGCATTCACTTTAACGACAAGGAACTTGATTTACTTGCTTCAACTAATACCTCTATAGCGCATTGCCCATCTTCGAATATGAGGCTTGGTAGTGGAATTTGTCGAGTAAGAGATATGCTAGATAGAGGCATTAATGTTGGTATTGGTGTCGATGGCTCAGCTAGTAATGATAGTTCTGATATGCTTGGCGAGATGAGACAGGCACTTTTACTTCAGAGAGTAAAGTATGGCTCAACAAGTTTGAGTGCGAGAGATGTCTTCAGAATGGCAAGCGAAAATGGTGCTAAGATGCTAAACTTTGGCAATCTCGGTAAGCTAGAGGTTGGTTGGGGTGCGGATTTAGCGCTATTTGATGTATCGACATTAGAATATGCCGGAAGCCAAACTGACCCAGTTGCTTCTCTTCTTTTCTGTGGAACTAAACATGAAACCAAATACACAATCGTTAATGGCGAGTTTGCTGTTTATGACGGAAAGCTAGTTGGCTGGGATGAAGAAGAGCTTGCATACAAAGGACGAGAAGCTAGCAGAAAGCTTCTATCAAAGTAGAGTAAGAGTTGAGCCCTTTTTGTGAGGGCTCAATTTAATGCTTCTTTAATTTTATCTATTACTAACAAATCGGCAGGTAACCAATCTACAGACATTAGAGACTCTTTATCTAGCCACTTTGCATTCTCATGTTCTAAAAGAGTAAGTTTTCCCTCTAATACTGAACACCAATGACACTCCATAGATAAGTGAAATGTAGGGTAGTCATATTCAATTGTGTCTATGTATTTCCCAACTTCAATTGTAGTGTCGAGTTCTTCTTTTATCTCTCTCTTTAAAGCGTCCTCGCTTTTTTCTCCCGCTTCAATCTTTCCGCCAGGAAACTCCCACATATCCTTAAATTCACCATACCCACGTTGTGTTGCGAATATCTTATTATCCTTTTTTATTACTGCTGCAACGACTTTTATATTTTTCATAACTACATTATGGCGAGATGAAATACATTTTGGAAGAGTAGACTTAAGCTTTGCTCTGGATCTATAGGATCTCATGTGCTAAGCTGCCTTTATGGACAATTCTTTCAAGGGACGTTTATTAGAGAGCCTAAGGACATCTTTTATTTCAAATTCAACTAATAGTGATAGCTCTTTGATGCCTACCTTGTTGGTAAATGACTATAAAAGAGAGAAAAAGATACTATCTTCTCTCACAGAAGAACTGTCTTCATGTATATCATTCGATTTTTCTGTTGCTTTCATTAATAATGAAGGCCTTGCTTCCATAAAAGAACTTCTTTCTGAATTAGAACAAAAGAAAATAAAAGGAAGAATTTTGACTACAAACTATTTAAACTTCACAGAGCCATCAGCTTTAGAAGATTTGCTATCTTTTAATAACATTGAAATAAGAGCCTATACTAAAGGAGGTTTCCATCCTAAAGGTTATATATTCAATAAAGGAAGCTACTATTCAATTATAATCGGTTCTGCTAATCTCACTGCTTCTGCTTTGAGCCTTAATCAAGAGTGGAGCATAAAACTTATCTCTACTATTGATGGCTTAATTGTCGATAACATCAGAGATGAGTTTTCGAGGATATGGGAAGAAGGCGATAGAGTAGATTCTCTTTGGCTAGAAAGCTATAAAAAAGAATATGATAAGAATAAATTTAGGCTTACTCCCTCTATTGATGAAGTCTTTTTTGATAGCGAAGAAGAATACGTAGTAGAGAAAAAAGACTATGATGTTGTTCCCAATAAAATGCAAAAAGAGGCTATTACAGAGCTTAATAATTTAAGACTTAAAGGTGAGAATAAGGCCCTAATTATAGCTGCAACAGGTACTGGAAAAACTTACTTATCGATATTTGATTGTAAGGAGCTTAACCCTAAAAGAGTTCTGTATGTTGCTCATCGTGATATGATTTTGCAAAAAGCCAAGTTAAGCTATGAACACCTACTTAATACAACAGAAACTGGGCTTTTAAATGGAAATAATAGAGATGTAAGCGCAAAATATCTATTTGCTTCTATCTATACGCTTTCAAAAGACGAAGTCTTATCATCATTTAAAAGGGATGCTTTTGATTACATTATTATCGATGAAGTACATCACGCTGGAGCTAAGAGCTATAAAAAGGTTATAGATTACTTTACTCCCTCTTTCCTCTTGGGCCTTACTGCTACACCAGAAAGAACAGATGGTACAGATATCTTCTCCATTTTTGATAACAATATTGCATATGAAATAAGGCTTAAAAAGGCAATGGAAGAGGACTTGTTGTGCCCATTTCATTACTATGGTGTTGCAGATTTAACTGTCGATGGGATAACAATTGATGATAAATCTGATTTTGCTCTTCTAACAAATGAAGAGCGAATAAAGCATATAAAGAATGCAATGCTTCGCTATCGTAACTTTGCTTATCCTGTTAAAGGACTCATTTTTTGCTCTAGAGTAGATGAGGCTAAAGAGCTCTCCAAAAAGTTAAATAATGCAGGGTTTGTTACAAAGTACCTTACTGGCGAGAATAGCGACAAAGAAAGAGAAGAGGTAATAGATGAACTTGAGAGTGATTCTAATCCTCTAGAATATATAATCAGTGTAGACATCTTCAACGAAGGAGTTGATATTCCATCCGTTAACCAAGTTGTAATGCTTAGACCTACAGAGTCTGCAATTATTTTTACCCAACAACTTGGAAGAGGACTAAGAAAGAATGAGGGAAAGAGCTATTTAGCCGTCATAGATTTCATAGGAAATTACGAGAATAACTTCTTTATTCCAATTGCTCTCTATGGCGATAATTCTTATAACAAGGATAATATCAGAAAGGCGATAAATAGTGGTTCTTCAATTCTTCCAGGTGCCTCAACTATACAAATAAACGAAGTTGCAAAAGAAAAGATTTATGCAGCTTTGAACAACACAAGTTTTAAACGTCTGAAACTATTAAAACAAGAATATGAAAAGTTGAAGATGAGGTTAGCTAAAGTCCCTAGCATGATGGATTTTGTTTATAACGAGGCAATTGATCCTCTCATATTTATCGACTATGCAGGAAGCTATTACGAATTTCTTTATAAAGTAGAAAAGAACTATATAAAGCTCAAAAAAGATGAGATATTATCACTTCAGTTTATTTCATTTGAGTTTGCTCATGGTCTTAGAGTTCATGAGATATTACTTTTAAAGGAGCTAATGAATAATACTGAAGTGACAATTACTTCCTTTAAAGAAAAATTAGCTAGAATTGGAGTTAAGTTTTCTGAAGAAGATATTGTTGGTATGTGTAATACCCTTAGTTCTGATTTCTATACAAAGCCAGATTTAGATAAATATGGCAAAATTGAGTATGTAGAGTTCTTAAAAGATAGAATAAAGAGAAAGGACTACTTTTCTAATCTCTTAAAAAATGATGACTACAAAAGCTTCCTTTCAGATACTCTTAATTATGCAATCGAGCGAGCAAAGATAAAGAATGATGAACGCTATACTGATCACAATCTCGTTCTTTATCGTAAGTATTCAAGAAAAGATGTATGCAAGCTCCTCAATTGGAAGAAGAATGAGACTGCTCAAAACATTGGCGGTTATTTAGTCAAAAAATACAACAATGAGATCACATGTCCTGTCTTTGTTACTTATAAGAAGTCTGATGAAATAGCAGAGTCTATAAAGTATGAAGATTATTTTATAAATGCTAAAGAACTTAATTGGATGAGTAAAAATAAAAGAACAAGCTCATCTCCTGATGTAAGTGTAATAATCAACCAAAAGACTAATGGAGTAAAGATTCCTCTCTTTGTAAAGAAAGATGATAAAGAAGGAACTGACTTTTATTACCTTGGTAATATGATAGAAAAGAAGTTTGAAGATACAAAAATGGAAAGTAGCGATGGTCCTGTTAACGTTGTTAATGTTGTCTTTGATCTTGAAACACCAGTTCGAGAAGGACTATATAAATACATCTGTTCTTAATTTTTTATTTGTTTCTCCTTGCTATAAGATAAATTATTCGAATTAACTGAAACTTAACAGCACTTTGCTTTGATTTTAACAGTAATAGAATATCTTATGGCCATGGAGAAAAAAATAATGAAAAAGTTAATCAGTTTAATTTTAGTTGTTAGCTTAGCTCTTTTCTCTCTATGTGCTAATGGTGCAAAAGAGACGTCAAATAATGAAATAACAGTTATCTCTCGTGAGGATGGTTCTGGAACAAGAGGTGCATTCATCGAACTTGTTGGAGTAGAACAGAAGATTGATGGTGTAAAGACAGACCTTACAACAGAAAATGCAGAGATAGCGAATTCTACATCTGTAGTAATCACAACAGTCGAAGGCAATAAGAATGCAATTGGATATATTTCTCTTGGTTCTTTATCAGATAAAGTAAAAGCACTGAAGATTGATGGTGTACTTCCATCTGTCGAGACAGTAAAGAGTGGCGAATATAAAATTGCGAGACCATTTAATATCGCATACATGAGCCTCGATGATCTCTCTTCTGATTTCATCTCATTCGTAATGAGCAAAGAAGGACAGAGCATTGTTGAAAAGAAGGGCTACATAAAGATTAGCGATACTGAGGACAGCTATAAGAGCAGTTCTAAAGAGGGTACTCTAACAATTTCAGGTTCATCTTCTGTCTACCCAGTAATGGAAGTATTGGTTGAAAAGTATACATCTCTAAATCCAAATGTGAAGGTTACTCTATTACAGTCAGATTCTACAACAGGATTAAATGATGCCATTAACGGTAACTCCAATATCGGCATGGCCAGCAGAGACCTTAAGGAATCTGAGTTAGGGAAGGGATTAACAGGTCTTTCTATTGCATTAGACGGTATTGCGATAATCGTAAATAATAGCAATAGCCTTGATGGTCTCACAACCGAACAAGTTAGAGATATTTACCTTGGTAAGTTAACATCTTGGGATAATCTCTAATGAAGAAAGAAAAGACAGCAGAGTATCTTTTCAAAGCTGCAGCACTGTTTTCAGTTGTTGCAGTTTTGCTAATTTGTATATTCCTATTTGCATCAGCTATTCCTACGATAGCTAAGATTGGGCCATTAAATTTTTTGTTTGGTAAAAAATGGAAGCCAAGCAATAACATATTTGGCATTTTGCCAATGATTTTAGCAAGTATCTACGTCACAGGTCTCTCCATACTTTTCGGCGTACCACTTGGAATTTTAATGGCAGTATATATGGCCTTTTTCTGCCCGAAAAAACTTTATAAATTCCTAAAGCCATGCGTTGAACTTCTTTCCGGAATTCCTTCCATTGTTTATGGTTTCTTTGGCTTGATGGTGATAGTTCCCTTTATGCAAAGAATTGTAGGTGGAAGTGGAAAGAGTCTTCTTACAGCATCTATCCTTTTAGCTTTGATGATTCTCCCTACAATTATAACTGTCTCTGAAACCTCTCTCAGAAGTGTTGATAATTCATTACTAGATGGAGCGTTGTCTCTAGGCGATACAAAGGAATGTGCAATATTTAAAGTAATTATTCCCGCCGCATCATCTGGTATTTTATCCTCTGTAATTCTTGGAATTGGAAGAAGTATTGGAGAGACGATGGCTGTTATTATGATAGCAGGAAACCAAGCAGTTATGCCTTCATCTATCTATAAAGGTGTCAGAACAATGACTGCGAATATTGTCTTAGAGATGGGCTATGCAACAGACTTACATCGAGATGCATTAATTGCAACAGGTGCAGTTCTCTTTGTTTTCATTTTGATAATTAATTTGTCATTTTCAATGCTTAAGAGAGGAAAGAAAAATTGAAACATCCACTTTCTTCAATAATATCTATAGTGCTAAAAGCTTCAGCCGTAATAGTTGCTTTCTTCGTTATTCTTATTATTGGCTACGTCTTAATATTAGGTATTCCTGAGCTTAAACCTAGTCTATTTTCACTGAAGTATACATCTGAAAATGTCTCAATGCTCCCTTCTATTATCAACACAATTTCAATAATGTTTGTGACGCTAGTTATTGCGCTCCCTATATCAATCTTTTCTGCAATATATCTGACAGAATATGCTAAAGAAGGAAGAATTGTCAGAATAATTAGAATGACGGCTGAGACACTCTCTGGAATTCCAAGTATTGTATATGGCTTATTTGGCTACATCTTTTTCTCAACGTTTATGCATTTTGGTTATTCAATTCTTTCTGGTTCTTTAACTTTAGCTATTATGATTCTTCCTATCGTTATGAGAACAACAGAAGAGGCAATATTATCAGTTCCAACAGGACTTAGAGAAGGCTCTTATGCATTAGGTGCAGGAAAGATCAGAACAATATTTAAAGTTGTTCTTCCAAGTGCGGGGCGAGGAATAATAGCTGGTGTCATTCTCGCAATAGGAAGAATCGTTGGAGAAACAGCAGCTTTAATATATACAGCAGGAAGTGCAACTGTTATTGCTTCCTCTCTCCTTGATAGTGGAAGAACATTGTCACTCCATATGTATGCATTAATGAGTGAAGGCTTGCACATGGAAGAAGCAAGAGCAACTAGTGCTGTATTAATAATCCTCGTATTGATTATTAATTCAATGTCAAAATTAGTACTAAAAAAATCTGGAGATAGTAATGAATAATATATTTACAGTAAATGATTTACATCTATATTACTCAGAAACAGAGGCTCTTAAAGGAATAAACATGGAAATACCAGAGTATTCAATTGTTTCTTTGATTGGGCCATCTGGTTGTGGAAAGAGTACATTCCTTAGGTGTCTCAATAGAATGAATGATTTAATTCCATCTTGTCATATTACAGGCGAAATTTTGTTCCGTGATAAGAATATATATGATAAAGATGTTGATGTTCCTTTTCTTAGAAAAGAGGTAGGGATGGTCTTCCAAAAACCTAATCCATTTCCTTTTTCTATATATGACAATATTGCTTATGGTCCAAGAACCCATGGAATAAAAAACAAAGTTAAGCTTGATGAAATTGTAGAAAGTTCTTTGACTGCCGCCGGTTTATTTGATGAAGTAAAGGATAGATTAAATAAATCAGCTTTTGGCCTTAGCGGTGGACAACAGCAACGTCTTTGCATTGCACGGGCAATTGCTGTTAATCCATCTGTACTTTTGATGGATGAGCCAACAAGCGCGCTAGATCCTATCTCAACTCAAAGAATAGAAGATTTAGCTTTAGAGCTTAAGAAAAAATACACTATCGTTATTGTCACACATAATATGCAGCAAGCACTTAGAATATCTGATAAGACAGCGTTTTTCTTACTTGGAAACTTGATTGAGTATTCAGATACGACAGAGCTTTTCTCTGTGCCTAAGAATAAAAAAACAGAAGATTACATTACAGGAAGGTTTGGTTGATGAAAAACAGATTTGATGATGAATTAAATGAATTATATCTAAGTATTATAAGCATGGCTTCTCTAGCAGAGAATGCTGTCAATCTTCTTTCACTAGAAATGTCAGGCGAAAAGAAGGGTGTGAAGAGCCTAGTTGAAGAGTATACGCGTGAGATTGAAAGAAAGAATCATGACTTGGAGAATTACTGTGTAAATCTCTTACTTAGGTATCATCCTGTAGCAAAGGATTTGAGAAGAATTTCTTCTGCAACTAAGATAGTTGCCGACTTAGAACGTATTGGAGATAATGCCTTAGATGTTGCAGAAGTTATGGAATATTGTACTGATCAAAGCTTATATTCCAAGATATTTCTTGATAAGATGTGCTTGAGTGTAAAAAAGATGGTAGAGAAGGCTGTGCAATCTTATGTTTCAAATGATGCAACTAAAGCGTTAGAAGTTGAAAAGAGCGATGACATAGTTGATGGCTACTTTCTTAAAGCAAAGGAAAGTCTGATTAAGCTTATTAGACAGAATAGTAATTCGTCAGATGAGGCACCAGACTTGATGATGATAGCAAAGTATTTGGAAAGAATGGGAGACCATGCTGCATCTATTTCTCGATGGGTTATTTACGAGAATAACTACAATTAAAAAGGGAATTGTAAATGATAGTATTAGTTGAGGATGATTTATCTATTCAGAAATTAGTTAGCTATGCTTTGGAAATGAATGGTTTTTCTGTTGCTTGTTTCTCATCGGGAGAAGAAGCATTGAAGTGCGATAAGGATAATATTCAACTTTATATCCTAGATATAATGCTACCTGGATTATCTGGACTTGAAATACTCTCTCATATTCGTGGTGATAAACGTACAAAGGACATTCCTGTAATACTTCTTACAGCTAAAAGCACAGAACTTGATAAAGTTACAGGTCTTGACAGTGGTGCTGATGATTATATTACTAAGCCATTTGGAGTATTGGAACTAATAAGTAGAGTAAAGGCACTTTTAAGACGAACAACCCCAACTAGTGAAGTAAAAGCTGAGACTATTAAAGATGGAGAACTTGTCATCAACTTGAAAGAGCACCGTGTTTATCTATCTGGAAAAGTTGTTGATTTGACTCTTAAAGAGTTTGATCTTTTAGAGTACCTATTGAGAAATAAAGGTAGAGCGATAGATCGTGATTTACTTCTCAAAGATGTTTGGGGCTATAACTATTGTGGTGAATCAAGAACTATTGATGTTCATGTAAGGCATCTGAGAGAAAAACTTGGTGAGTTTGGTAATAAAATTGAAACTGTAAAGGGTATTGGATATAGATACTCAGACGAGGATGAAAAATGAGAAGAAGGATACTTTGTTCATTGCTTTTTGTATCTGTTTTTACACTTCTTATTTTTGCTCCAACATCACTTCTTCTTTATCATAATTCATACGAAGAAAGAATAATTGAAGATTTGGAGAATGAACTAGACTACTGCGTGCGATTATATGAACAGGGAGATGATATTTCAAAAATAGTAAATGGTAACAGACGTCTTACATTAATATCTCAAAAAGGGGATGTTCTTTACGATAGTGTTGTAGATTCTGCTACTATGGAGAATCATCTTGATAGGGAAGAAATAAAAGAGGCACAGGGTAAGGGGTATGGCTTTAGTGAAAGAAAGAGTGACACTCTCTCTGTTAAGTATATCTATGCTGCTACAGCTCTTGAAAATGGAAATTATCTTCGCATTTCTACAGAAGCAAAGACGGCGGTTGCATTTATATCATTGATTTTTGTACCAACAATTATCATCTTGATTTTTGTATTCATAATTGTATCTTTTTTATCACTATATATTTCAAAGATCTTAGTTAGTCCTATTAACAATATAAATTTGGATGCTCCTGAAGAAAATGATACTTATGATGAACTAGCACCCCTTCTAAGCAGAATTGCAAAAGACAAAAAGAAGGTAGAAGAGCAAATTAAAGGTGCGGAAGAAAAGAGGAAAGAGTTTGAAATAATAAGTTCTGGTTTGGATGAAGGCTTGGCCATTGTTAACAAAGAGGGAACAATCCTTTCCTTCAACAAAAGCTTCCTTTCCCTTTTGTCTTTATCATCTATAGAATCGACATCGATATTCTCTTGCTTTGAAGATGGAGACGCTAAGAATGCTCTTATTAATGCTTTAAATGGCAAAAAAGAGGAGCTTACGTTCCCTTCAGGCTCTCGAATAATTGAGGAAGTAACATACCCTGCTGTCAATAAGGGCATAATCATTCTTTTGAGAGATGTAACTGAGAGAACGGAAAGAGAGAATATGAGAAAAGAGTTTACTGCAAATGTTTCACATGAGCTAAAGACCCCTTTAACAACAATATCTGGCTTTGCAGAACTCTTGATGAGTGGTGATATTCCTCGTGAAAAGGTTATCGATTTTTCTGGTGAAATATATAAAGAAGCAAAGCGTCTTATTAATCTTGTTGAAGATATTTTAAACCTTTCTGCTCTTGATGAAGGAGAAGAGAGAAGGGAGAAACAAGAAGAAGTTAATCTAAAAAAAGTAGCAATAGACGTTATTGAAGAATTAACTTTCAAGGCTAATAAAGAGGGTGTTGAAATAATAGCAGAATTAGAAGACGTCTCTGTTAGTGGAAGAATTAAGCTTATGCATGAAATAATTTTTAATCTTCTCGATAATAGCATTCGTTATAGCAAGAAAGAAAATGCTTGGGTAAAAATTACTACAAGAGAAGAAAACTCAACTGTGTATCTTATAGTTCAAGACAATGGTATTGGTATTGAAAAGGATGCTCTCCCTCGTGTCTTTGAACGTTTTTATCGTGTAGATAAATCAAGATCGAAAGAAAGTGGAGGAACAGGTCTTGGCCTCTCTATTGTAAAAAACTCTGCTTCTCAGATGAGGGGAATTATTAAAATAGACTCAGAAAAAGGCGTAGGAACTACCATTGAAATATCTTTTCCTAGCTATGTGAAATAGTAAGAAAACAAGAGTATTTACTTTTTGTGTTTCATTGAGATGTGCTATATTCATTATAGAGGTATGTTATGAAGCCTATTGATACAAGCTACTCAGTTTTTGAAGATCTAATTCAAAGTAATAATCTCTATGTCGATAAGACATCTTATTTGTATAGACTAATAACACAAGGGAAGAGGTACTATTTTCTTTCTCGTCCTCGTCGTTTTGGTAAGAGTTTAACACTAAGTACCTTAGATGCAATTTTTAAAGGAAAGCGAGAGCTTTTTAGAGGACTCTATATAGACAAACTCGATTATGATTGGAAAGAGCATCCTGTAATACATATAGATTT
>DHMZ01000113.1 GCA_002406055.1 Spirochaetales bacterium UBA4629 | reverse complement strand
AGATTTTTTTGAGAACTAACAAGGTAAAAGAGAAGAGAATAAGCTTTACAGAACGCGGGGGGGGTAGTTATCATTGTTAATAATGGAAGGGATATTATGAAAAAGACATTAATCCTATTATTAACATTAATTCTTTCACTATCGATGGTGTTTGTATCTTGCGAGAATTCACCTAATGATAAGGTGACAGAGAAAACAGAAGATCTGACAGGACAATTCTCATTGTCTATTAATAACAAAGTAAGCGAGTCAATTTTTGCTAACTCTCGAGGAATTGAATCAAGTAGAAAGCTTGTTGTTGAAAAGTACAGAATAACAGGCTCTGGCCCTAATGGAGAATTACTTGAGGAAAAAACAATACAAGCAACAGCATCCTCAAGTGTATCATATAAGTCACTTTCTGTTGGTGAGTGGTTAATAAAGGTTGAGGCTCTAAATGAAGAAGGTGCTATAGTTGGAGAAGGAAGCAAATCCATTAAAATTGAAAAAGGTAAGGAAATTACAGAAGCTATAGATGTATATGAGTGTGAAGGAGAAGGTACTCTCCATGTTAATATTGAATATGATAACAACACAGATTCATCTATTGAGCTAATAGTATCTGATGCTTCCGGTATAGAATTATCTAATTCTACGCTAAGTAGAACAGAAAAAACCTATTCTGTAACACTTCCTCTAAGTAATGGTTTTTATCGCCTCGATATGAAAGTAGATAGTGGAGAGAAAATCTTTTTAGAAACAGTTAGAATCATTAAGGGTGCTACAACATCTTTTAGCGCAACATATGAAACTAAAAACGGAAATATAATTTCTAATATTGTTACCCATATTGTTACTACTCCAGAGATAACACTAACACTTGAGTCAGAGAGTGTTGCTCAAAATGGTATACTTAATGCAAAGGCTGTTGTAAGTGGAATAGAGAATGCAAGCTATAATTGGTATATAGATGGAACTCTCTTAGATAGAGCAACAGAAACATCTCTTTCTTATGGCGGGCTATCGAGTCTAGCGCTTAGTAACCATAGACTTACTTTTGTTGTATCTAATGGAGAGGTAATTTGGTCAAAAGATGCCAATTTTGAGGTAAAAGATGCATTTTATATTGATGATTTCACAATTAATGCAAAAGAGGAATACATCTATACAGATAAGTTAGATGTAACTCTTTCTAAAAGTTTTGATGATACCTATTCTATAAAGTGGTATTTGGAAAATAAAGAAATAATACCATCAGATATTAATCTAATTGATTATCTAGGTAACCATCGTTTAATGGCAGTTGTCGAAAAGAATGGCGTATCTAATTCTGTTGGAACAGATATTTATATAAAGGCTGTAGCATCTAATTTGAAAATTGATAGTGCCTATGAAGGCTTAGCTATAAAAGGAAGCATATCTATTCAACCAGAAAGTGCAAATATTAGATATGTAAATATTATGTTAGAAAAAATGGATGCTACCTCTTCATCTTGTACCGAAGTATATATAGATGAAAATGGCAACTTTAGTGGTAGTATACCTAATGTAGAAGCAGGTAACTATAAAGCTTATATTCAAAATTCTGCTGTTAAATGCGACGATATAGTAGAAGTTGAAGTTTTAGCTCAGCCTACTTTTACCATTTCTGGACCAACAACAATAAAGCAATATGCAACAGCTGTCTTTGAGCTTTCACCAGACCCTTCATTATCATATATAAATTGGGAAATTGATGGTAAGTATGTTCATTCAAATGATACTAATGAAAAAAACAAGTTTGTTCTTAAATATGATTCATATAATCCATCAAACTATCCTGCAGTTGGTAATCATACGATAACAGCAAAGAATGGTAATAACGAATTAGCTTCTGTTAGCTTCACAGTTGAGGCTTTAGATGAAATGGATTCTATTATTATCGAGGCTCTTCCAGAGTCTTATTATGATGGTAATGTTACTTCGGCGAAAGGAAACGCTCATATGAAAATAAAGTTTAATAATACTCAAGCTACATTGGCGGATGGCTGTATCTATATTGCTAATACTTATAATGAAGACTACGTTATATATGATGCTACTGCTACATATTCAAGTGCAGGGTATAGCGTTGAGGTGAAAGGTGGTGTAGATATTACCTACAATAGCACGGAGTCTCATTATTTAATTGGTTCTTTAAAATTTGACTTTATGCCACCATCTGGAGAAAGTTCTTCTGTAACGGTATCGAACGTTAGAGCAGAAAATGTTTTTAAAGATGGTGTCGATATTTCCACTAATGAAGATGAAATTAATAGACTAGCTTCATTTGCTATGGGTTTAACATTTACTAGCGTGGGAGCATCATTTATAGAATACAAAACTTATGCCAAACAAGAATGGGATTATGTTGATTATAAAAATAAAGAAAATAGTGAATATAAAGTTAATGGAAGTGTTATAGGTGAACAGAATAGAACAGATTTAAATTCAGAAAGCTATATCTATAGTTCAAGTTTTACATTTGAAAAAGAATCTGAGACACACACCTTCTCTTATGATATTTCATACAAATCAGAAACTATAGAAACAGAAAATGGTAAGAGTAACAGATACTACGACACCAATATTAATAATGTAATGTTTGATGGTAATGCTATTGATTTAAAAAATCTTACAGATGCTACTATTAGCAGAATGAAAGATTTTGTTGGTGACCGAGAGTTGTGATTACACTATAGGGGAAGCAGGAGATTCTTGCTTCCCTTATTTAATTAAGAGAAGAGAATAATCTTTCTTATATAAAATACGATTGATTGGATAGTTATTATTAATATTCTATAATCTTAAAGAACCTATAGGGACTACATATACATCATCTTTACGACGATATGCATAGTCTCCAATTCCAGTTAGAACCATCAGAAAAGAAGGGGAGTTCATCTTTACAGTGTCAATTTTGGATGACAATACTTTGAGGCTTCTAGCACCTTCTTCAATGAGCTTATCTCCACCAAGTTTGATCTCAATTAGGCCATACTTTCCATTTCTTAAATGTATAACAGCATCACACTCGAGTCCATCTTTATCTCTGTAGTGATAAACCTTACCATTAAGAGCCTCTGAAAAAACACGAAGATCTCTGATAGCGAGTGTTTCAAAGAGAAAACCAAAAGTTTTAAGATCATTTAGTAGGTCATTTGGACCCAAACCTAATGCACTCGTTGCAATAGATGGATCGACATAATAGCGTGTATCTGAACATCGAATAGCTGTTTTAGAGCGTAGATTAGGGTTCCATGCTGGCATATCTTCTATAACGAATATTTTTCGTAGGGCATCTGTGTAAGACGCAATGGTTTCTTCATTAATAGTTCTATTATCATTGGCTTTAATATCTTCAGCAAGTACTGTATTTGGTACTTGGCTACCTTGATTTCTTGCATAAGATTTCATGAGTCGAGAGACTCTTTCTGGGTTCTTTTGAATATTATCTGCTCGATTTATATCTGAGTGGATTACTCCGTCAATATAATCAAATGCTTGATCTAAAGCAATTTCTTCGCGCATATTAACTGCCTGTGGCCAGCCTCCACGACAAACTAGAAAAGCAAGTCTGTCGATATTTAGTCTTGCACTTCCTTCGATTTTCTTATTTCCTTCAAAGAGATCTTTTAGGCTTACATTGCCTGTTGAATCTCCTGATTCATACAAACTCATAGGGCGCATAGTTAGCCAAGTAAAGCGTCCAGTACCGGAGTGTGTAATATCTTTAGAATTGGCAGGAACGGCGGAACCTGTGAGTATAAATTGTCCGAGTTCTCTTCGATGATCAACTTCGAAACGTATCGCATCCCAAAGTTTTGGAGCAAGTTGCCATTCGTCAATAAGTCTAGGAGTTGAACCCTCTAGTAGTCGTTTTGGATTAAACTCTGACATGGCTATATTCTGTTCTTTTTTTTCAGGGTCATCCATGTATAAAATACTAGAGGAGAACTCTTCAGCTGTTGTAGTTTTGCCACACCACTTTGGGCCTTCAATCAGAACAGCACCTTTTCCTTCCAATTTTCTTCTTAGTATATCGTCTGCAACTCTTTTTTTGTAGTTTTCCATTTAATCTCACCATTTATAATATATCATACTTAAGAGTTTTACTCTAGTTTTCCGATGATTGGCGAAATATTTTTCCGACGATTGGCGATAAATTAATCCGATACTTGGCGATTTTATAATACAGTAGAAGCGAAAAAGGCTTCATGCATAGCTTTGACTTAAGCACACATAAAAGAGATAGTTTTCGAGATGTTATTCAATAAAAAAGGCCCTTTCTAAAAAAGAGCCTTAACAAAGGAGGATATGAAAAAACATAAATAAAGACGCAGCTTTAATCTGCGTCTCTTATTCTCCCCGGGAGGGATTTGAACCCCCGACAGGGTGGTTAACAGCCACCTGCTCTACCGACTGAGCTACCGGAGAATGTCCTAACGAACAAGAGAACTTTAGTTCAAAAACGATAGTTATGTCAATAGAGTATTTGAAAAAATATAAAGATAAGTTTTAAGACGAAAAAACTGCCTATTTTCTAGGCAGTTAACACTTATTTACGTGTCTTAAATTCCTTAGGAACAGGGTTTCTACCATCCCAAATAATCTGTCTAAAATGCATTGGGTCTGTATTGCCTTCAGTATTAATCATGAAGATAAGAGAATCCTCGTTTATTTTCAAAGCATCTTTAAGGCTTTGATCTTCATTTTCAGTAAGAAGAGAGTAGAGAGCACCAAGTGGAACTGCTCCGCTTTCTCCACTAATTACAAAAGGATCTCCCTTAAGAGGACAAGAGAGGATTCTCATTCCACGAGCTGCAATATAATCTGGCACCTTAATGAAGATATCTGCATTATTGTTGAGGATATCAAAAGCAATAGGAGATGGGTCTCCACATGCGAGTCCTGCCATTATTGTATCTAAATCACCCTTGACTGAATGGCACTTATTGTCTCCTGCTTTTATTGATTCATAGACACATGCAGCCTTATCTGGCTCGACAACAATAAATAGAGGAGGGTTTTCTGGAAATAATGCAGTGTAGAAACCCACAACAGACGCAGCTAAGGCACCAACGCCAGCTTGAACAATAACATGAGTTGGTTTCTGTATGCCCATCCCTGCAAATTGTTCCTGAGACTCAAGAAGCATAGAAGTATAGCCCTGCATAATCCATGTTGGAATTTCGCTATAGCCAGGCCAAGAAGTATCAGAAATTACATACCATCCATTCGCCTTCGCATCTTCAGCTGCTTTTCTAACAGCATCATCATAGTTTCCATCAACAACTGTAACCTCTGCACCATATTTCTTTATGGCATCAATACGTGCCTGTGTTGTCTCTTTATGTACATAGATTTTACACTTGTGGCCAAGCATCTTACTTGCCCAAGCTAAACCACGGCCATGGTTACCATCGGTGGCAGAGCAGAATGTAATATCACCAACCTTATCGTGGCATTCTTTACTTACAAGATAGGAGAAAGATAATTCTTCATTCTCTTTATTTAAAAGCTTTTTTATAAACCGATAGATAGCAAATGAACCACCCATGACCTTGAAAGAGTTTAGTTCAAGTCTCATAGCTTCATTCTTTACGTATATACCGCCAACACCTAGCATCTGTGCAAGATTAGGCATAGCAAGAAGTGGAGTCATTCTATAGCCTGGAATCTGGCGGTGGAATTTTCTTGCCTCTCTAGCAATAGAGACAGGAAACATCTCTTTTGCTTTTCTTTGGTCTTTCTTTGTCAAATCACCATTATTGTGAATAATGTACTCATAATCATTAATCATAGTTAAACCTCAAACATAGATATGATAGTAATTTGAAATAAAAATGCAATATGCAATAATTATTTTTTAAAAAGTTATAGTAATCATAAATATTTTTAAAAATTATTTATGTATAACGAAGAATTTTTAAAAATAACACCAGTTTTGATATCAAGTTTAATCTTTTCTTATAAAAAAACCTTCTCATTGGTTATAATCCAACAAGAAGGTTTACATATCATATATGTTCTATCATTAATTAAAAGACTTAATTATAGATGAAATCTCATTCATCTTTTCTTTTAATTCGTCTTCAGTCTTTGCTTCTGCGACTATTCTTAAAAATGGCTCTGTATTTGACTTACGAACGTTGAACCACCAAGTTGGGTATTCAATTCTGTATCCATCGAAGTCCATAACTCTATCTGCGTCTTTAGCGTACTTCTCATAGAGAGCTTTAATTGCACCATCTTTGTTGTCTAAGCGGAAATTTGTTTCTGTGCTGTTTGCATATACAATAATATCCTTAAGGAAAGAAGAAAGAGTCTTTCCTTCTTTCTTTAGTTCTTTAACAACGTTAAGAACTAATAGGGAAGCAAGAACACCACTATCACAGTTACCAAATTCTCTGAAGTAATAGTGACCAGCAAGCTCTCCACCAAATACTCCATTGATTTCTCTAATCTTTAGTTTTGCGTATGCATGGCCAACCTTCCAAATAGTAACATTCCAACCTGTCTTCTCAAGGTAATCAGTTGTACTCTTACTTGTTCTAATATCACAAAGAGCATTCCCAATCATACCTTT
This sequence comes from Spirochaetales bacterium UBA4629, assembly GCA_002406055.1. Lineage (GTDB taxonomy): Bacteria > Spirochaetota > Spirochaetia > Sphaerochaetales > Sphaerochaetaceae > Ornithospirochaeta. Next base: position 7,205 of record DHMZ01000113.1, on the reverse strand, counting down.
CTTTTTGTAGTAATAGCCAAGTACAGCTGTAATATAGTCTGGTGAAATCCATTTGCCATTTTCATCGACGAAGATAACTCTGTCGGCATCTCCATCATATATAACACCACAGTCACTCTTATCTAAAAGAACTTGTTTCTCTAGATCTCTGCAGTTTACTTCTTCTAGTGGATTAGGTTCATGATGAGGGAATGTACCATCTAAAGTATCATAGATATAATGGATGTTCTTATTATTCTTCAAGACATCCTTTATAACGAGAGAAGACATACCATTAGAACAGTCGATAGTAAGCTTCAAATCTTCCAATCCCTTTGCATATGGTTCAAAGAACTTAACATAAGCATCTCTAACAGATGAATAATCCTTAACAGTTCCTTTCTTTTCGCTTACAACAACTTCCTTTTCATTAACAAGCTTTTCTAGATCTTTTAGACCAGTCTCTCCACCAACAGGAAGTGCACCTGTACGGCTAATTTTAAGACCATTATATTGAGCAGGGTTATGGCTAGCTGTAATCTGAACAGATGCATCAGCATGAAGGTAGTTTGTTGCAAAGTAGACCATTGGGGTAGTTGAAAGACCTAAGTCCCAAACGTCTGCTCCACTATCTGTTATACCTTTTACTAAACAGTCATGTATAATAGGAGAAGAAACTCTAACATCTCTTCCTACAACAACATGATCTGTCTTTAAAAGCTGAGGTAAGAAGAAACCTACTTTATAAACAGTATCTTCATTGAAATCTGTTCCCCATACTCCACGAATATCATAAGCTTTGAATACGCTCATTTTTTCAATTCTCCTTATTTTTATCTATTATATTCTTAAAATCCTTAAATGAAGGAAGTTCAAAAAAGAATGTTCTTCCATCTATTACTAGTTTAGTGACATTTTTTGTAAATAACTTGTTAAATAAAGTCGATTTTTTACTTAAGTCTTTAATCTTTCTGAGTGAGTTCTCTACACTTGGACGAGAAACATAGCTTATACTTTCAACCTTTCTAAGAGGAAGCATTATTTCAAGCTTTGTGTAATTTTCTTTTCTTTCTTTTTCTTTTTTAGTCTCTATTGTATAGCCAAGAACCTTATTAGGTCGGAAGAAATCTTCAATTACCAATGTCTTTCCATCTGTATAGATGAAAACTCCATATTCTCTTCTTTCTCTTCCCAGTTCTGCGAACCATGTTGCATAGGAGCGGTAGATGAGTGGTGCCCCTAGTTTTTTCTCTCTTTCTTCAATGAAAGCTTTTACTTCATCGTCGTACATAATCTAATATTAACCTAGAAGAGGAAAATCAACAAAGGGTAGAACTATCTTTTTTTCTCACTATTAGCTAATATTTTCGTTGTGGAAGAATTTGTAAAAAAAGATTTTGAAAAAATCCTAAAAAGTGCAGGATTAGAAAGCCGAAGATGGATGAAGGCGACAGATAGTAACACATCTCGCGTTTATGACAGAAACTTGGAAGAAGTACCTGTCACGATTGACCTTTATGACGATTGGACGAGAGTTGTAGATTATAGCCAGAATGGGTTAGATGATGAGATTAAAAATGAAATTTTAGATATCATCTCTCGCTATTTATATGTTGAAAAAAGCAAGATTGTCTTTGTGTATAGAAAGAAGAGAGAAGGCAAAGAGCAACACGAAAAAACAGAGGAAGAGTGTCCTGTTCAAGTTAAGGAAAATGGGCTGAGTTTTATTTGCGAATTAAAGAAATATGCAGACACAGGTCTATTTTTAGATATGGAAGAAACTAGAAAGCTTGTTTCTTCTCTTTCTCTTAACCAACGTGTTTTAAATCTATTTTCATACACATCTTCTTTCTCTGTCTATGCAGCCCAAGGTGGGGCAGAGAGCGTTGTAAGTGTTGATTTATCTAATGTTTATGCTGCTTGGTCGAGAAAGAATCTTAATCTTAATGGTTTCTTAGATGAAAGCAAGTATGAAGTTGTTGCTTCTGACGCTCTTAGTTATTTAAATGAAAGCATTGAAAAAAAGAGGGTCTTTGATCTTGTAATAATGGATCCTCCTTGTTTTTCAAATTCACACAAAGCAGATGATTTTAATGTTCAAAAGGACTATATTAAGTACTTCGAATTAATATATAAATTGCTATCAGATGGAGGTGTTCTTTTCTTTAGTGAAAACTTGCAAGGTTTCCGCTTTGAAAAGGATAAAGTAAAGAGACTATTTGATAGTGAGGAGATAACAACCTCAGTTTTTGCTCCTAACTTCTCTCATAAAAGAAAGAGTTGTCGAGTTTGGATGTTAAAAAAGGTTAGTGAAAAAAAGAGAGAAAGGATAGAAAGAAAGATGGGTGATGATTTATTAAGATTAAGCTTTGATAGCTCAGAAAAGGTAGAGAGCAAAAAAAGAAGAGAAAAAAAGAGTGGCGCTAGACCTTTCTCATTCGACAATGAAAAAAAAGAAAGCTCAAATAGTGATGAGAGAAGAAGAAATAAGCGTAGTGTAGAGCGTGATGGAGATAGATACTCTAGAGACGATAGAAAGAGCCGCTATAACCAGAGAGAGTCTCGCTATAGAGATAGAGAGCAGTCTAGAGATTATCGTGATGATAGATATCATGGATCTAGAAATGAATACTCTCGTGATAGAAGAGATTCTCGTTACGATGATTATGATAGGTCTTATTCTTCATCTCGCTACTCTAGACGTGATGAAAGAAACTATAGAGATGATGAGAGAAGAGAATCTTCTCGTTACAGTGATAGAGACAATAGATCTTCTTTCCGCTCAGATTATTCTTCTCGTCGCTCTGATGATGACTCAAGATACTCAAGAAGAAGAGATAGCTATAAGCGAGATACCTATCCAAACAAAGACTCTCGAAGATTCCACTCTGATGATGAAAGAAGACGAGATGACAATTCTTTCAGAAGAGATAGAGATGACGAAAGAAGAAAAAAGAGAACATCTCCAAAGCCATTTGGCTATGATTCTTTTAAAGAGAATAAAAACAGAGCAGGTGCAACTACTCGTTGGCTAGAAGAGCAAGAATTTATTAAAGACGATAACAATTAATGTGGAGGCCCTACTTATGTAGGGGCTTTTTATGAAAGACAAATTCATTTATGGGAAAACGGCTCTTGTTACAGGAGCTACAAGCGGTATTGGTAAGAGCATAGCACTATCTTTAGCTAGCATTGGCTACACTGTTTATGGCGTAAGCAGAAATGCTAACGAGGAAGAGATAGCAATAGCAAGCGGCAAATTAATACTAAGAAAGATGGATGTTACTGATGCACCTTCGATTGAAAAGGTTTTGGCGGAGATAGGATCTTTTGCACTATTAGTTCATGCTGCGGGTTTTGGTATTGGTGGTAGTGCTGAAGATAGCTCTCTTACTCTTGTTAGAGCACAGGCTGAAACAAACTACTTTGGCCCACTGCTTCTTACACAACTAGCGGCTCCAATTATGAGAAAAAACAAGATGTCTTTGATAATTGCAATCTCATCTATTGCGGCTCGTGTGCCACTTCCTTATCAGAGTCATTATTCTTCAACAAAATATGCGCTAGAAGCGTACTTTGAGGCTTTAAGAATAGAGGCCAAGCCATTTGGCTTAATGACAGCGATTGTTGAGCCTGGCGACTTAAAAACTGGTTTTACAGCAAAAAGAAAATGTGCTATAGATGAGTCTTCTCCATACTACAAATACTATTTGAAAGCAATAAAAACAATAGAACATGACGAGCAAACAGGTGGCGATCCGTCTATTATTAGTGATGCTGTCTTAAAAATAGTAAGGAAGAAGAATCCTAAAGTAAGAACAGTTTGTGGCTTTAAGTATAAAGCTTTGATGGTTCTTTTGCGTTTTATGCCAGATAAAATGGTTTTGTATGTTTTAGGAAAACTCTATAAGGCCTCTTAATCTTTAATTTCTTCAATCCATGTAAAAGGAAGCCAAACAGAAATTATACGGTTAAAGAGCGTTGTCTCAATTCTGCAATTTCTGTTTTTCTTTGAGTATTCTTTTATCTTTCCTTCAAGGTTCAAGAGAGGACCCTCTATAATCTTTACTTTACCATTCACACGGATTGCTTTGCTCATGCCAATAATTCCACCTGATGAAAGAACCCATCTTGCATATTGTTTGTCACTACCTTTAAGAGTAAAGGAATCTGAATTAACATTCTTTACAAACGAAAAATATAGAGAGTTTGGCCTTTCAATTCCTTCAATTGCATAGTCAAGCGGTGCGTATAGAAATACGTAGTGAGGGAGAATTAATTTCTGAGTGACGCTTTTAACACCATTTTCACTTTTGTGAGTTAGTTTTAAGAAAGGAAGTGCAATGATTTTAGAGTTAAGATTATTTACAATCGTTGCTATATCAACTTCACTCTTACCACTAGTGTGAATGCAATAAGAATTATAACCTTCATCTTCTAGACTAATTCTTAAGTCTTCTTTTTCTACAGGAAATTCCCAATCCATTAGTTTTCCTTCCTTATAAAGAGTAATCTCTTCTTTTCTGTAGCATAGAAAGAAAGGAGCATAAAAATGAAGATAAAGAATGGAAAGATGCTCATATTAAGCATTCCATATACTAAACCAAATATAGGAGGAATGGCAGTAGAACCTACATAAGCAGATGCCATTTGAAGCCCTATTAACACTGAAGATACATCTTTTCCATATATGAAAGGTGTCTGATAAATCATCATTGGATAAATAGGCGCACATCCTATTCCAACTAAAAATAGCGCAATCCAAATAACAGATGGGTCAAGTACAAAGAATAGAATAAGTGAGAGTGCAATAAAGAAGAATCCTAGTCTAATCATCTTTGTGTGGCCAAGTTTATTTGAGATAAATCCTGTTAGCATTCGTCCTATGGTCATTCCCCAGAAAAAGAAAGAAGCGTAAGATGCACTCAAGGCGCTATCAAGACCTCTATATACCATGTAGGTAGATGACCATACCATTATGCAATTTTCTCCTGCACAGTAGGCGAAAAATCCTATAAGAGCATAGATTACACCTTTTCTTTTAATTGCGTCGCTATACTTAATCTGATTATTCTGCACATCCTCTTCTATTTCATTTTTCTTCCACAAAGGAAAAGCAAAGAGAGACAGGACAAAGATGGATAGTTGAATTAATGAAAGTGTTTGATAGCCATTACGCCAAGAGTATCCAAGTGGAATAATTATACCCAGTAGTATTGGTCCAATTGTTGTACCAATGCCCCAAAAGCTATGCAAGAAAGAAATGGCAGATGATGAATAGTGTAGTGTTACATAGTTATTTAATGCACTATCGATACAACCTCCACCAAGTCCTAGAACAAGGATAATTGGAAATAAAAGATAATATTTGGGGCAAATTGAAAAAAGCATTAAGCCAATTGAAGTAAGCAAAATGGAGACTGAAACAATTACCTTTGTTGGGATTTTTTTTGAAATTTTAGCATAACTAAGAGATGAGATTATAGTTCCAAAGCATCCCACCATACTTAATAGTCCCGCTTGTGTCTCTTTTGCCCCCAAGCTTGAATACATCATTGGCCAAGCAGCACCTAACATGCTGTCTGGTAGTCCAAGTGAAACAAAAGCAATATATATAAATATCAATAGAAGTGTTGATGCCATAGAACAGAATTCTACCTATGTGACGAAAAAAAAGAAAGCTTTTACCATATTTTCTTCATTTATATGATATAGTTTTATATGTGAGGGATTAATGAAAAGATTTTCAATATACATTTTGATTATTACTTTAGTTATGTTTTCTGTTTCATGCAAAAAGAAAGGTGCTGATGAGACTACAACTCCAGTTGTCAATGAGATACAAAAGAATAATGCTACAAGTATTGAAAAACATTTGGAGGCGGTAGTTTCTTCCTCTGATGCGAGTGAAAAATCTAGTCTTACTCTAACTGAACTTATTGCTGAAGATGAGACAAATAAAGAGGATGATGATTTTGTTTTAAATGAAATATACAGAGGCGGGGCATTGCTTATTAGAGCTGAATTTACTAGCAAAAAAGGCTCTCTATTTTTTAATGTTGAAAACGATGAGATAAAAGAAATAATTGAAAAAGTTGAAAGTGCATTTCCAGAGTTGAAGGAAACTATTTCTTATACACTTTTAGATAAGCAAATTGATCTGACATATTCTCCTACAGATGAGAAGACTATTGATAGCGCATGGGTCGCTTTCAAAGCATTGCTTAATGATTACAATAAAGAAAAGAGTAGTGAATTAATTGAAAACTCACCTAAAGAGCTTCTTGTTGAAAAAGAGGATGAAACAATTATTGGTAGAATAAGTGGAATCATTAATGGTGATAGATTAACTATTACAATTCCTCAAACAATTTCATCAAGTGATCTCGATTCTTTTATTACAAATCTTGTGGAAAAATATCCAGAACTTCTTACATATGGAGAATATACAGAGGAAAATGGAGTATTGACACTTACATATTCTCCTTCCTTTACACTTAAAGATGCATCTTCTCTCTGGCCTCTTTTAATCGATGAGATTAATTCTTTCTTTACAGTAAAAGATGAGGTAAAGAAAGAGGCAAAGGAAGAAATAAAAGAAGAAGAAAAACTAGTTAGTAAGAAGAGTGAGTTTATTAAGAAATACTCTGTCTCACTTTCATTGAATAATAGCTATGATACAGCTTATTCATATGTTCCCCTAATCAATCTTGGTTTTGATTATAACATCAATTCTACATTCTCCATTGGGGCTAAGCTTTCTTATGACTTTAGTGGTTATATTCCTCTATCAATTGTAGGAAAATACTATTTAATAGAGAAGAGTTTATATCTTTCTATGGATGCTGGCGTTAAGTTTGGAGCGAGAGAAAACAATGGAAAACTTGGCTTTATTTCATCCTTGAATCTAGGCTATGAAAAAGCTCTTAGTGACAATATATCTATATTTGGAGAGGCTAACGCTATCTATACATATGATAAAGTTAGCCACTTTAGATTTGGGTTAACACTTGGTGGAAAATACTCATTCTAGCATTTGAGTCCTGTTGCATTTTGTGCAATGGGACTTTTACGATAAGAATAAATCTTTCAACGTTATAACATCTTGGATATTAAAGGCATAGCCATTTTGGTTTAGGAGAGCTAGCGGGAATCCTCGGTAATTCAATTATCGAGATGAAAGCGTTAAAAATAAGTTGAAATTGATTTTTTTGATATACAATTTT
>DHMZ01000038.1 GCA_002406055.1 Spirochaetales bacterium UBA4629 | reverse complement strand
ATGCCAATTTTAATATTTATTTGAAATATAAAGAATTATATTAAATACTTAAAGAAATATCTTATTTATTATGTGTCACAAAAGAACACTATTGATTTAGAATTATTAAAAAGTGTCATTTTGATACGCTAAATAAAAAGAAACATTAAAAACGTGTCACATTGAATAAAAAAAGCGGCATAAGGGAATCGGACCCTCGTACTCGGCTTGGGAAGCCGGTGCACTACCATTGTGCTAATGCCGCATAAGGTAAGAAATAACTCAAAGATAAAAAGAAATCAAGTGACATAACTCTTTCTTTTGTAGTTATAATTGAAAAGATGAAATTAATAAAAATTAATGGTGTAATTAAAAACTACGATTGGGGAACAAGGGATTATCTTCCTTCTCTTTTTGGAATTAATGACGGTAAGAGACAAGCTGAGTATTGGATGGGAACACATTCAAAGGGCGAGGCAATGCTTAATAATGGAGAAACTTTGTCTTGTTTTCTTGGTTATAAGCTTCCTTTTTTATTTAAAGTATTAAGTATAGATTCTCCACTTTCTTTGCAATGTCATCCGACTAAAGCACAAGCTATTGATGGCTGGAAAAGAGAAGAAAAAATAAGAGAAGAAGGTGGTGAATATAATTATCAAGATGATAACGAAAAAGCAGAAATACTATCAGCACTAACCCCTGTTACTGCACTTTGTGGCTTTAGAGATGAAAATGCAATAAGCTCAAATCTCGAAAAATATATTCCAGAAGGAAGAAAAAAATACCTAAAAGGAAAAGAAGATATTAAAGGGTTATTCTTATCTCTCTTTGGCTTATCAAAAGAAGAAAAAGAGGATGTTTTAGATGAACTTAAGAGTTCTATTACTAAGTTTAATAATCCTAAAAAGGAAGGTGAATATCTAACTCAAGATGGTATTATTAGCGAAACTTTAGCTAAATATCCTATTGATATTGGCTCTGTTTTCCCTTTAATGATGAATGTTATTCATCTAAAGCCGTTTGAGGCTATTTATTTAGAGCCAGATACTCTTCATGCCTATGTTTCAGGAAATGGTGTTGAACTAATGACAGCTTCTGACAATGTGCTTAGAGGTGGATTAACACCCAAAAGAATTGATATAAAAGAATTAGAAAGAATAATGAAATTTGGCTCTTCTCTTGGCGAGAAAGTAAAGTGCACAGAGAAAGATGGGGTATTTTATTACATTACTCCTTCTCCAGATTTCTCTCTTTCGTATATTGTCAATGGCAAAGGTAAAATTGAAAAGACTGGCGATACTATTCTTTTGTGTTTAGAAGGTACCATTAATCTTGAGTGGGTTAATGAAAGCAAAACAATCAAAAGAGGTGAGTGTTATTACATAAATAATAATGATGTAATTAATATCTTTGCAGATGGCATTTGTTATATAGCTTCTAAGGAAAGATAAAATGGAGTATGTTGCTTTAGATTTCGAGACAGCATCAATCCTTAGAGATTCAGCTTGTTCTATAGGGCTTGTAAAGTTTGACTCTGAGGGAAATATAATTGATCGTTATTATTCCTTAATATGTCCACCTGTTATTCGTTTTGATGATGTATGTACTAGTGTTCATCATCTTAATCCGTTAGATATTCTGAAGAGTCCAACATTTAATGAAATATGGCCAGAAGTCTATGAATTTATTGGAAATAGACCACTAGTTGCGCACAATGCTCAGTTTGACGTTGGTGTTCTCTCTCATACGCTTTCGTCTTGGCACATAAAATGCCCTGAATACAAATACTATTGTACGCTATCGCTTTCGAGAAAATTGTGGAAAGGTAAAAGAAGCTATCGTCTTACATCTCTTGCAGAAGAGCTAGGATGGCAGTATGACGCACATAATGCATTAGCTGACGCTGAAATATGTGGACGATTGTTTTCTCGTCTTTGCGGAGAGATGCTTTTTGATGATAAAGTAGCATCAGCTTTTTTCTCAAGGATCTATAAAAAAGGTGAAAAGCATAGGTTCCCTGAGACAATTATTAGTCTTTCTTAGTCTCTTTTGCAAAGAGAGAAAACTTTACTGCTAATAGTGGAAAGATGAACGAGACCCAAAAAACTAGAGTAAAATAGGCTAGTGTCTTGAAAACAGGGTTAATAAAAGGAATGCTTCTTAATCCTAACCAGATTAGAATTCCTAATACTCCTCCTAAAAGGATAGCAATAATCTTTTTATTCATCTCTTGAGGAATGGTAAAGTTGACATATTTCTTCTCTAACCATGCTCCAATAAAAAGAGCACTAAGGAGGGCACTACTTTCCATTAAGTCTTTCCACAAAAGGGACTCAAAAATTCCACCTTCAATTAAAAATGCAATAACAAAAGACGAAATGAGTAATACAGGTGAGAGAACAAGAGCAAAGAGCTTTAAGTTTTTTTCACTGTCATAAAGTGAGACGAACTTATTAGCAAATTGAGCAATTATGATGCCAAGAAGTATACCAACTATAACATCCATTGGCCAATGACAGCCCAAATATACTCTTGAGATTGGAACCACAATTAAAAGAATTATAGAGATAACCTTTATTACTTTATTCTTTGTTAGCTTTATTAATCCTAAATATAAAGCGCCAGTTACTGTAGAGTGACCAGAAGGAAATGAATAACCAGTTGCTGTGCTCTCTCTTAAAACAGTTAATTCTTCTGGATACTTCACCCATGGACGAGGGATCTGAAAAATAACCTTTAAAAGATTCATTAAAAAACAAGAAGATAGAGTGACGCTAGCTAGAGCAAAGCCCTTTCTTTTATCAATTGTCCAATAGAAAATAATAAGAACAACTACCGCAATTGCCGCTTCTCCTGCCATAGTTATAGTTTCTGCGATAGGAGAGAGAAAGGCATTTCTCATGTTTTGAAAAAAAATCATTATAGGTTTTTGTAATTCAAGTAGATTAGCTAACATAACTCTAGAGTAAAGATAGTTTCTAATAATTACAACTCGACGAGACGTGTTGTTGTATTTTAATAGATTTGTCACTTGGATAAGTAAATGCATTTTTTAATGTAGTACAGCATTGTATTTGCTTTTATAGTTGCGATATTTTTTGATAGTTAGTAATAGTTATAATAAGACCGTAAATTAG
>DHMZ01000045.1:9242-11782 GCA_002406055.1 Spirochaetales bacterium UBA4629 | reverse complement strand
CTTGACAAGTGTCTTAGGTCAGATCAACATTTCTATCACCAATTTTAGCATTAATAAGTTCTGAAGTTTTTGTTGTTGCATCATATTTTTCAGTTCTGGTGATATCACCATAAGTAGTTTCATTTACTTTTATGTTTGAATAAATTCTTGTTTCTGTACTAGATTCCTCATCATCTACTACTACGCGAGATAAATCAAAGGAAATTATAAGGCTCTTTTCTTCAGATTCAGTATTTTCGCTTTCCCCGACTTCTATGTACTTAATTGAGATTTCATTTGTAGAGATAGACATCTCAATTCCATTTTCTCTTAGTGTACTTTCACCTTCAAGAGTTCCCTTATGAAAATTAATGTCTATGCTTTTATCATACCCAATTATTGTCAAAACTATATTATTTATTACTTCATTTTCTTCTGGAGTTGAACCGATTTGATACTTGTAAGTTTTGCCTTCAGATTCTCCTTCTTCTGGCTCCAAGCCCTCAATGACACAACCTATAAAAGTTTCAAAAGGATCTACAATCTTTGCACTTTTTTGATAATCTTCAAAATCTTTAATCTTTGCCTCATATTGTTGGGCAACTTCACTAGATTTATCCTTTTCACAACCAATAGCAAAAAAAGATACCATTAAAACTAATAAGACCAATACTTTTAAAATGACTTCTTCATTTTCTTTCCCCCTTTTTATTATTAGCTTCACTATATAAGTACAAATTATTCGAATGCTTTTCTTTTTTTTGCTTATTCTCAAAAAAAGAGATGTAAAAAAACAAATAAACATACACGTCGTTTACTAAAAATGTTTTTTCTTACAAAGAATTAACAGTACAACAAATGACAGAAAGATTATGCCTAATTAATATAGTAGCATGGATGAAAATTTAATTTATCAACTTATTATGATTATTGTAGGAATAGTACTTATCTATCTTGCAATAAAAAAAGAGATGGAGCCTACGCTTCTTCTTCCTATGGGTTTTGGTGCTATTCTTGTAAACCTTCCGGGTTCTGTTATTGCCGATGAAATTGGTATCTTATCATGGCTTTACAATTTTGGTATTGAAACATACGAAGTTTTTCCTCTCCTCCTCTTCATTGGAATTGGAGCAATGATAGACTTCGGGCCACTAATTCAAAAGCCTTGGTTAATATTTGTCGGGGCAGCAGGACAAGGTGGAATCTTCCTTTCGATGATGTTAGCTTCCCTTTTCTTCCCTTTAAATGATGCAGCATCAATTGGAATTATTGGGGCAGCAGATGGACCAACTGCAATTCTTGTTTCACAACGTCTTAATAGCCAGTTTATTGCGCCTATTTTGATTGTTGCTTATTGCTATATGGCACTTGTACCAATAATTCAGCCTGCCGTATTAAAGCTAACAACAAGTAAAAAAGAAAGAGAAATAAAAATGACGTATCGTGCCGGAGCTATAAGTAAGACTACAAAAATTGTCTTTCCTATTGCCGTCACAATTATCTGTTCATTAATGGCCCCAGATAGTGCTGCACTTGTTGGTATGTTGATGTTTGGAAACCTTTTGAGAGAATGTGGTGTACTTGATTCTCTTTCTCGTGCTGCTCAAGATATCTTATCTCCACTTATTTCTTTACTTTTAGGCTTAGCTATTGCACCAATGATGAAAGGACCAGAGCTATTAACTCTTAATACACTTATGATTATTGCTTTTGGACTTCTAGCTTTCATCTTTGATACTGCTTGTGGCGTTTTCTTCATTAAAATTATTAACGTCTTCCTTCCGAAGGAAAATAAGGTTAACCCTCTAATTGGTGGTGCTGGCATTTCGGCCTTCCCTATGTCTAGTAGAGTCGTACAAAAAGTCGGTCAAGAAGCGAATAAACAGAATCATCTATTACCATTTGCACTTGGAGCAAATGTCGCTGGTCAAATTGGTTCGGTTCTTGCTGGTGGCTTAATTCTTTCTATGTTTGGTTAATGGAGGTTCCTAATGTTTGGTTTTCATGTTAAATCAGCCGTAGCTATGTCTACTTCAGAAGCAGTAAAATTCGGATTTCTTGCTTGGGGCCTACTCGCTCTATCAATGGGAATTATTTTTCTTGTTGTTCTTGTTTTAAACAAAATGGCCAAAAAGAAAAAAGACGATAAATAGTTTTAATTAAATAAAAAATCGCCAAGCAATTTGACTAGGACTTAGTCTTGTTTGGCGATATTTTTTTTATTCAAATTGGCTAGCATCTATGCTTTATCAACATTCATTATTCTCTTCTTAAACTCTTCTTCGCTCAATCCAGATTTTTTAATGGCTTTTTCTAGTGGAAGATCTCCATCCTTAACTAAAGAGATAAGACTCTCAAGTTTGCCCTCTTCTATACCTTCCTTTTTACCTTCCTCTAAACCTTTTTCTAAGCCTTCAGCTCTTATCCTTTCTCTCAGTATTATCTCTAGTGCACCCTTATGTTTGGCGAAGTATTTATCTGCCTCGTCATCAAAACCATTCTTGTGCTTTATCGTAATACATCCCTTCTCCTCCTCCCTATAATACGAGAGAATTTCTCTT
>DHMZ01000045.1:0-9111 GCA_002406055.1 Spirochaetales bacterium UBA4629 | reverse complement strand
TCTCTTTCTCTGTTAACTCTTTTTTCTTGTACCATGGATATGATGTATTTATTATCGTTAAATAAGGACTGTTATCTAATATCTCTCCTTCACTATTAAAGCGCTCATATCCCTTTACTTCTATACTCCTCATGTTAAAGCTATATATTGGCTTTCCTCCATTTACGCTCTTACTCCTCTCAAAGGGATCATAGTCACATAACCATAATAAGTAGACTTCTTTTCCTCCTATGCTACTTTGTCCTATCTCTTCATTACTTAACTCTCGCCCCATATATGAAAGAGCCCTTGGTATTGTATCTTTATTATCTTTCTTTTGTATCTCTATCTGTATACTTCTCTTTATTCCCACAAATGCCTTTAATCTCACTACAACATCACTTCGCTCGGAGCGTATTTGAGCAGATTAAAGTCTCCTTTTACTCATTTTTGCATAAAAGGTCGCTCAAATCATTTCTTTTTTAGAAGGTAGAAGATAAAGAAAGTTTAAGTAAATAGACTCCATTCTTCTCTTTATTAAGAATATAAGAAGCACCAACATCAAGATTAATGTTTTCATTTAAAGTAGTTGTTGTTCCTACATTTAAAGCTACATTCTCAAATACTTTTTTTTCAAAAAGAGAAAGTGCAGAAATAGAGAGATTAGTTCTGTCACTAAGAGATAAGCTCGTTGATGCCAACACCTCTAGTTTTCTTTCATTTAATACATACTTAGAACATAAATAGAGAGACAGAGAATGTGAATTATAGTTTATGTCAAAGCTATAGTTTTTAAGCATGTTTAAAACTGCTGTAAGATTGCTATAATCTAAATAAGAGTATTCTAAGCCCAAAATATAATCAAAGTAGAGTGTTCCATCGATAGCTAATGATACTTTGTGCATATCTTTTGTTATGTCATAACCATAATACAAATAGATTTCTTTGAGGGCATCTATGTCGAAGTCTCGGCTTAAATTCAATCCAATAATTCTATTTTGATTCTCTAAAGGCAGACTATACCCAATAGATAGTTTAAAAAGAGGAAGAAAACTCTGATCTATAGCAATAAGCCAAATATCTCTTGATGGTGTCTCGCCTACTTTATCAGTGCTAAGAGAATCGCTAACAAGAACATCCCCAACTCGATAATAATATCCTTTTCCCCAACTTATTGGCGCTTTTCCCAGTGTAAAAGTTGTTTTCTTATCTTCAAATAATGTAAGTTTAAACTTTGTATATGCTCTTTCAAGACTATATGATTGGTTCTTTATAAATGGCGATAATTTGTCTGTAGTCTTAACAAAAGAACCACAAAATTTCACTTCTCCCTTAACTGAAGAAAGAGTCTTTAAATACTTCAAAGAGAAATTTGCCCTACAGAGAGAATCATCTAGATTATAACTAGCCATTTTTCCTTTAGCATAGAATGCATCTAAGCCAAGAGTAGCTGTAAGTTCTGAAGCAAACATAAGAGAGAAAACAAAAAGAGAAAGAAAGCAAAGTGTAATCAGTCTTTTTACCATGCTAATTCCTCTTTATTGAATAAATCATCATCAAGCTCTACTCCAAATGATATCGATGTAATATCCATCACTGAATATGATGATTTCTTTACTGCATTTGTAATCTCGATATGTGTTGGATAGTGAGTGCCATTATCTGTTATATAATTCGAATAATAGATCTCTTTTAGTAATCGCCCACTTTTAGAATAGAGTGACATCTTAACAGGAAGAAAACTATCTTTTGCTATATATATTGTCTCCTTTTGATATGTTTCACTTCGTTTCTTTGCGTCCATTGATATAACAAAGCAATCAATATCATTAAGAGTCTCTTCCCCACTTAAAGAATGAGAATACCTTTCATCGTACTCATCGTCACCAGTAAGATCTTCATATGAGAAATCAGAGCCAAGGAAAGATTCTTTTAGGCCAGAGGATGAGAGACGAATAATCTCATCTGCGTTTGGGTAGAAAATATATATCTCTTCATCTAAGCGCAGTATCTTTTGGCCTTTATCTGAGCCAGATGTAACACTGAGAAGTGTATCCCCATTTCCTTTTTGGTATGTATCGAATGTTAATTTTGTGCTGCCAAGCTTATCGGTATTAACAATAGTTGCAGAAAAAGATGCACTAGAAAAATCCATCTCTTTCTCCATCCTATCTAAAATCTCTTTACTGTCTAAAGCAAAAACTGATGTTATTAAACAAATCAACAATAGAGTAAATATAAGTATTTTTTTCATGCTTCCTCCCTTAATTCTTCGCTTACTTCCAATTTCTTTATTTTCTTCGAGGCTAAGAAAGATGATAGTGATGCAACTAAGACTTCAATTATTAGAACTAATAAATACTTTTCACTTGAAAGATGGGGATAGAGCATATTTGGAAAACTCCAGCCATCAACTGCGTCAGCGCCAAAGAGCGTTAGGTCTATACCAACATGGGCAAAAATCGTTATAAGAATTTTGCCAACTATCGAAGCCAATAGAGCGCCAAATGTAGATATAATAATTCCTTCTAATACAAATAATAAGACAACGTAGTTACGTGAGAAGCCAAGAGCTACACATGTAGATATTTCCTTTTTTCTTTCTAGTACAGACATCATCATTGTATTAAAGACAAGCGTTGAGGCTATAAAGAAAAAGAGAACGACTATAATGGCAATCATCACATCATAGAGAGGAAGTATTGGATATACAGCAGAAATCTCTTCATAACGCTTTACTTCTACTCCATATTTACTGAGTTTTTCTTCAACTATTGGATATACTTCGTCCAAGCTACCTCTATCTTTTAGCCAAATGTATAGCTCAATTGCACCATCATCCAAATGAAGAATAGAAGAAAGAAGAGAATTATCCATTATCATAAAAGCACTGTTGTATTCTGCATTTGGATAGCTAACAGAGCCTACAATTTTAATTGTAATCGCATCTGTTGCATTATCAGCTGTTTTAAAAATAACTGTGACACTGTCACCAACAGAGAGCGAATGCTCAACTAGAAAGCGAGGAGTAACAACTGCTTCTTTCTTTCCTTCTTCTAAAAATCTTCCCTCATTTAGTTCTGCGTCCTTAGAAAAGAAGACAGAAGAAGGAGAAGCACCTATGACAGAGATTGCACTCATCTTCTCTTTGTTATATAGAGAAGCGTAGACCCTATTCGTCTCTTCTACCCTATCAATTTGATCAATTGCACTTAAATCATTCTTTATCTCATCTACTTTGTCGACATAAAACTGAAGTGGTAAAAGAGATTCATACTTACTATATTTTGGATTTCTTATTCTTATATCACCAGTAGAATACAAGCGTTCGTTACTTACCATATCATCAATCACTGAATACATAAATGCCATAACTAGAAGAACAATTAATGATGCAATGAAGACAGAAAGAGCTGTAATAACTGTACGTCGAGTATTTCTAAAGCAATTACGAAAAGCTAAAAGCAACATCATATCCCCCTAAAAAGAGTACTTATCTCTTTCTTTCTAAAATGACGAAGAGGCAAATAGGCACTTAAAACTGAGAAAAACAAAGCTAAAAGAGGAATTATAATAAATGACTCAAAATATACTCCTGGTCTTATTAAAAGTGGAACTCTGTAGCCATAATCCATATCAGAACTAACAAGGGATGAGATATCAATGCCTGATTTACTTAATGGAATTAGTATCATAAGTCCAATCAAAAGCCCTATTACAGCTCCAATTAATCCCGATAGTAGTCCTTCTAATACAAAATCAAATGAAATATCTTTATGAGAAAAGCCAAGAGTAATCATCATAGCTGTTTCCTTTTGCCTTTCCATAAGTGCCATAATCATTGTATTTGATATGCCAGTAGCTGCTATGACAAAGAGGAAGATGAGAACAAAATAGCATCCACCCATATCGCCAGTCATAATTGCCATTAAGTCCGAGTTAACATCTTCGTAGTAGTAAGCCTTAGCTCCAATAGGAAGAATACTATTTATCTCATTGGTAAAACTTCTTTTCGCCACTAGCGAAGAGCCATCTGAAACATCTATTTCACTAATAGCCCCATCAAGATACAAGTAGTCATTCAAAACATCTAAAGACATGAAAACTAATGAAGAATTTACAGCAGGGTTTTCTGTGTTAACTACTCCAACAATTTCCTGATCTAATACTTCTTTAAAACCATCCCTACCATTTAATTCTACAGTAAGAGTATCTCCAGTTTTAACGTCAAGTTTCTCAGCAACTTTAGAGCCTAAAACAATGCCCTCTTTTCCATTAGTTAGCCACGTTCCATCTGTAACAAACTTACTAAGAGAATAAACAGTGCTATCTTTTTCTACATCTAAACCAATTAATATGGTATTCAGTTCAATTTCAATTTCTTCGCTTTCATTATAAAAAAGAAGAGTTGCCCCTGTTTTATATCTTGGTGCGTATAAGTAACCTCTATTATCTAGAGAATTGAAGATAGCCTTTTTTTCACTTTCTTCTATCAGATTTTCAGAAGGATACTCATCTCTTTTATCGAAGTAACCATCACCATAAATAGTAACCTCTGAGCTTTCATATGCTAAGAGATTATAAGTAGAAAGATTAAAAACACCCCTTAAAAAGCCATCTACAATAATGCTAATCAAAACAGAAACAAGTACAGCAAGAACAGTTACAAGCGTTCTTGTTTTATATCTATTTAGATTCCTTAATGCTAAAAGAAGAGTGTTCATCGGCGTCTATCCTCAATAACAACACCATCTTTAAGAATAATTGTGCGATTAACCTTATCTAAAACATCTTGGTCATGCGAAGAACAGATAACTGTTATTCCATACTTCTTATTTAATTCTGAGAATAAATCAAGAATCATGATGCTATTTTTACTATCTAAGTTTGCAGTTGGCTCATCTGCTAGAATTAACAGCGGTCTTCTTGCTATAGCCCTCGCAATAGATACTCTCTGCTGTTGACCGCCACTCATCTCACCAGGTTTTCTATCATAATAATCAGAGAGACCTACAGCATCTAAAGCTCTTTTACTTGCCTCTTTTACATCATTAGCACTATATAAGCCAAGCCTCTCCTTTTCTTCTTTCTTTAGTGGATAGAAGCTTAATGATACATTTTCCAATGCTGACAAAACTGGAATGAGGTTATAACACTGAAAGACAAAACCTAGAGTATTTCGTCGAAATGCTGTCTTTTCTTTCTCGTCCATTTGAGCAATGCTCTGTCCATCAATTATGACATTTCCAGATGATATACTATCGAGAGTCCCAATAAGATTTAGAAGTGTCGTCTTACCACTTCCACTAGCCCCACTAAAGGCTAAGAACTCCCCTTTTTCAACTGAAAAACTAATATTAGAAAGTGCATTAACACCCTCTTTTCCACTTTTATAGATTTTAGACAATGAATTAACAACTATTAAGTTAGACATGTCTAACTTTTACTTCTTATAAATCTCGCTTGTCAATAGTTTGATAAGACTAACTATAAAATATTATTTCTCTGTCTCAAATGTTTTCTTTTCTTTTTTTTCCATAAAAAAGACGCTTCTTCATCTTTCAATTATCTTGTTTTAGTGTTAAATATCCTGAACAGGTTTGTTATGAAAACTCGCTCACTTGATTTTGGCAAAGATAAACTTAGTTATTTGATTTTAAGAATGGCACCACAAGTAATGCTGTCACAACTAATACAAGCACTCTACAACATCGTAGATAGCTACTTCGTTGGGTCATACTCAACAAGTGCACTAACAGCACTATCTGTTGTCTATCCAATCCAGTTTTTAACAACAGCCCTAGCTATTGGGCTTGGCGTTGGTGTAAATACTTATTCTTCTCGTTTATATGGTTTAAAAGAAGATGAAAAGGCATCTCTTGTTGGTGGATGCGGAATGTTACTTGAACTTCTTTTATGGGCTTTATACTCGCTTTTCATTATAATTTTTCTTATTCCATATATACATCTTTCAGCTAATGGAGAAAGTGTTATCAACGATTCAATTACCTATGGCTTTATAGTTTGTATTGGATCTGTCTTCCTTTTTTTAGAGAGCAATTGGACAAAGGTACTACAAGCAAAAGGACAAATGACTCGCCCTATGATTGCGCAAGTAAGTGGAGCCCTTACTAATATTATCTTTGACCCTATTCTTATTTTTAATTTTCACCTTGGAGTAAAAGGTGCTGCTATAGCAACTGTTATGGGGCAAGCTGTTGCAGCTCTTATTGTTCTTCCGAAAGGATTTAGAAAGCCACCTAAGACATTTAATGAAATAAAAACTTTCTCAAAAAACATCTTCAAATTAGGCTATCCAACTATTCTTTCTCACTCAACAATGACAGTATATATTGTTGTTCTGAATTTAATTTTAGCAACATTTTCTGATGCAGCGGTTACTGTTCTTGGCTTGTACTATAAATATCAATCATTCTTCTTTATTCCACTATTAGCCCTTCAAACATGCATTGTACCTATTTTGAGCTATAACTACGTTATTAAGAACTACGATAGATGTAAAAGTGCTATAAGGATAACTCTTATCATTGCCTCTCTTTTTATGATTGTTGGTATGTTTTTCTTCATCGCAATACCTGAAACAATACTGAGAATATTCACGAAAGATAGAGAAGTTTTAAGTGTAGGAATTCCTGCTTTTAAAATTATTGGCACTAGCTTTATTTCAGCTGTTTTCTCCCTTACTTTCCCTGTCTTTTTCCAAGCAATAGGAAAATCTGTTAAGAGTACACTACTTGCTTTAACAAGACAAATCTTCTGTCTTATCCCATTCTTCTATATTTTTTCTTTCATCTCTCTTAATGCCACTTGGTTCAGCTTTCCACTTTCTGAAACAACAGCTGGAGTGGTTGGACTCATTGCTTACTTAAAAGAGATAAGAAAATGGAAAAATGAAGGAAAAGAAAATAAGAGCCTTATTTAGTTTGGAGCAAAATACTTTTTTCTTGCCTTTTCAAATTCTTCATTAAATCGAGCTATAGCTTTTTTGCTTATCTCCAAGTGGGGTTTTAGCAAATCAAAAGCATGGATGTTTGTTGGATATATATCGACTTTGGCATCGCACCCTGCCCTTTTTAAATTCTCTATATACGTGCAAGTTTCAGAAAAGAAAGGTTCTCCATCGCCCACAAAGGTATATGTTGGAGGGAGATTTTTGTAATTCTTTTCTCTTGATGGAGAAGCGTAATGAGATACCTCCTTTTTAGCATTTGAACGAAGATATATAGTCCAAGCAAGATGATTTTTCTTCGTGTTCCACACTTTTCCATGGTTATCTACTGAGGACGGTGTATCATAGTTATCAATCATAGGATATAGGGGCATCAAGTATGCTATATTAACCTCTTTCTTATCTCTTGCCAAAAGAGAAAGACTAATAGCTAAACCTCCGCCAGAACTTTCTCCACCAACCATAATTTGATTAACATTTCCTCCTAGTTCTTTTGCATGATTTTTCATAAATAAGAGAGTGTCATATGAGTCATTCAAAGCTGCAGGATAAGGAGAAAATAAAGCTAGTCTATAGCCAGGAGAAACTACTACTGCATTATATTTTTTGACAAGCTCAATGGCCCGAGAATAAAAGACCATCTCTTTCATGCCTAAAAAATATCCTCCACCATGAAGCCACAAAATAAGAGGACCATGTATCAGCTTTTTCCGAGGCGAAATAACAAGCGCTGTTATTAATTTACCGTTTCTACGCAGAATTCTTATTTTCTTACAATTTACATCTTTCATTTAGAGCAAAATCTATCTAGTTCATCCAAAATAGAGTTTAAAAAAGAAACATCTGAGAATGTTATGTAAATAAGTGCTTTAATTATTTCTCTACATCGTCTATCTTCACTTTCTTTTTCGTTATGAGCAACCGAATATAGTTTACTTATAACAGATTCTCTCTTTAGTTTTACGTCATCTGAGTCTTTATCAAAAAGTGACAGATCATAATCACTATTGTGACCACAAGGTTCTGTGCAAGAAAAACATGACGGAATAAGAGTTCTCTTTTCTTCCTCAATTTTCTTCTTCAATGAAGAAAGTTCACATTCATCTAGTGGGCTGAATAAACTATCAACCAATGAGAGAATAAGTTTATTAAGATTTGTATTTTCTTCTTTTTCATTTTCAGCTGAATATGATAAGCCAATTAGAGAAGAAAGAAGAGAAAGGTTATTTTTATCCATTTACGTACCTGTGATAAAAGTATTACATATTTTGGTAATAATGTGCCATTCTTCCTAAAAAAAAGAGTTTCATTTATACTCTCTCTATGGATCAATGGTTTTGTAGAACAGAAATGTTAATTGGAGAAGAAGCTCTTGAAAAGCTAAAAAGAGCAAGGGTTGCTGTCTTTGGCCTAGGTGGAGTTGGAGGATTTGTCGTAGAGGCTCTTGCTCGAAGCAGCGTAGGCAACCTCGATTTAATCGATAACGACACTGTTGCACCTTCAAATATAAATAGACAGCTTATTGCTTTAAGAGAGACTATCGGAAGAGAAAAAACCGCAGTCATGAGAGAAAGAGTTCTTCAAATTAACCCTGAATGCAAAACTAAAACATACAATACATTCTTTTTACCAGAAACAAAGGATGAGTTTGATTTCTCACTTTATGACTATGTTGTAGATGCAATTGATACAGTTACTGGCAAGCTAACACTTATTGAAGAAGCAAAAAAAGCCAATGTACCTATCATTTGTAGTATGGGGGCTGGCAACAAACTTGACCCAACACTCTTTCGCGTTGCAGATATATATGATACAAATACAGATCCTCTAGCAAGAGTAATAAGAGGAGAATGTAAAAAAAGAAGAATAAAGAAGCTAAAAGTTGTTTATTCGACAGAAAAGCCACTTACGCCTCTATGGAAAGAAGAAGGAAAGAGAAGATCCACTCCTGGCTCTATTTCCTTCACACCATCGGTTTGTGGCTTAATTATTGCGTCAGAGGTTATTAAGGATTTAATTATATAAGCAAGCTACAATACTTCATCCTTCCATTCTATTATATTTTTTTCTTCTGTTGAGAAGTTTATTCCAAGTAGATGTATCTTCTTATTAGTATCAAGATAGCTTTCGTAATACTTCTTCTCTTTTATTTGCTCTATCGC
>DHMZ01000044.1:255-5015 GCA_002406055.1 Spirochaetales bacterium UBA4629 | reverse complement strand
TTGGAAGCGTTACGCTCAATACACCATTCTTAGTCTCAGCGCTAATCTTTGTCTCATCAACATCTTCAGGTAGAGTAAAAGATCTTGAGAAGCTATTATGGTAAGTCTCTCTTATCATATATCTCTTTCCTTCTTTCTCCTCTTCCTTCTTGCTCTCTTCAGCGCTAATAGTAAGAGTATGCTTATCTACACTAAGATGTACATCTTCTGGTTTGTAACCAGCAATCTCAGCGTTTAACATATATTTATCTTTCTCTTCAGTAACATCTACAGGAGGCATCTTAGTAGTGTAAGCTCCGCTAAAGAAGTCATTAAAGAAATTCTCTAAACCATACTCAGGGTTTCTTTTACTAATTGCATATTTCATTTTTTTATCTCCTATATATAAATCTTTCGACCTACACTTATAGATTTGAAACATGTATGCCAATTTTAATATTTATTTGTAATATAAAGAATTATATTAAATACTTAAAGGAATATCTTATTTGCGATGTGTCACAAAGGGACATTATTGGTTTTAGAACAACAAAAAGTGTCATTTTGCCACAGAAAGTAAAAAACTAAATCTGTTTTGTGCCAAATAAACTTTTCTTTCTTTTTTACATTTTCTTATTTGTATTTTCAATGGTAGAAAAAGTATTTTTTGCTATTTACATCATTTAATTTAAAAAAAACTAATGTTTATATAAATTTATTATTTTTTGTTAAAATGACATAAAACCTTATTTTTAACATTGTTTATTCTATATTTTACAATAAAATAAATTAGATACTATTGATAAAAACACCTAAATCTTTTATTTTGCTTTTTAATATTTTTTCAAAGGAGGTATTATGCAGTCTTTCTTAAAAGAAGGGGATGTAAGAATACCCTCAGGATGTGCCATATCTGCAATATTTTCAAAAAAAGGAAAAGTATTCACAGCAGAACGTATTATTTCATCTATAAAGACCATGCACGCTCGCTCTAATGGCCTTGGTGGAGGCTTTGCAGGATATGGTATATATCCAGAATATAAGGATTACTATGCATTCCATATTTTTTACACTAGCCGAGAAGCAAAAGAAGAGACTGAGCACTATTTAGATGAGAACTTTGATATTGCAAATCTATCAAAGATTCCAATTAGGCCTAATAAAAATATAACAGATGTACCTCTCATTTGGCGTTACTTTATTACACCATTAAAGGTAAAACTAGATTTTACTCTCCTTGATGAAAAAGAATATATTGTAAAGGCTGTCTTTCATATCAATACCTCAATTAAGGGAGCGCATGTCTTCTCTTCAGGAAAGAATATGGGTTCTTTTAAGGCCGTTGGGTACCCTGAGGATGTTGGCTCATTTTATCGCTTAGAAGACTATGAAGGCTATTCATGGACTGCACATGGCAGGTATCCAACTAATACTCCAGGTTGGTGGGGAGGCGCACATCCCTTCTCTCTTTTAGATACATCTGTTGTCCATAATGGTGAAATATCTTCCTACGATGCTAATAGGAGAGAAATTGAGATGTATGGCTATAAATGTACACTTTTAACAGACACAGAAGTAATTGCTTATATCATCGATTATCTAGTTAGAAAGAAGGGACTAACACTAAAGGAAACATCTCACGTTATTGCTGCACCATTTTGGTCGACAATAAATAGAATGAATGAAGAGGAAAGAGATGAATACACATATCTACGTAACACATTCTCATCCCTCCTTGTAACTGGACCATTTTCAATTATTGTTGGTTTTAATGGTGGTCTTATGGCACTAAATGACCGTCTAAAACTAAGAAGCCTTGTATGTGCAGAGAAGGATGATTATTTCTACTGTGCAAGTGAAGAAATAGCAATACGAGCTATCGAGAGCGAATTAGATAGGGTTTGGCACCCTCGTGGAGGAGAGGCTGTAATTGTAACACTGGAGGATAGAATAGATGGCAATTGATTATATTTATCCAGAATTTGAAGTAAAAAGAAACCTTGAAAAATGTACTCATTGTTTAATATGTATTAATGAATGTTCAAATAAAGTTCATTCATATAATAAAGAAAAGAATCTCTTTATTGAAAATGATGAAAAATGTGTTTCATGCCTACGTTGTGTAGCATTTTGTCCAACCCACGCTCTTAAGATTGTAAAGAATGATTCAGGCTTTAAGAGTAATTATAATTGGGATGATGATACAATTAAGGCTGTCATACGTCAGTCATCAACTGGGGGAATTCTTCTTTCTAGCATGGGTTCTCCTGTTAAGAAGAAGATTTATTGGGATAGTATTGTAATTAATGCAAGCCAAGTTACAAACCCCTCAATCGATCCTTTAAGAGAGCCAATGGAAACGAGAGTCTTTCTTGGTAGTAAAGATCAATCAATTGAAAGAGATGATAAAGGAAAAATAATTAAAAAGAAAAGACCACAGCTAGTTCTTGAGACACCTATAATGTTTTCAGCAATGAGCTATGGCTCTATTAGCTACAATGCTCATAAGGCACTTGCTATGGCCTCTAAAGAACTTGGCACCTTCTACAACACTGGAGAAGGTGGACTCCATGAAGACTTTTATTCCTATGGTGATAATACAATCGTTCAAATTGCCTCTGGTCGCTTTGGTGTAAAGAGTGACTATTTAAAGGTAGGTAAGGCAATTGAAATTAAAATTGGACAAGGCGCAAAGCCAGGCATTGGAGGACATCTTCCTGGTTCAAAGATTGTAGGTGATATTTCTCGTACTCGAATGATTAAAGAAAACTCTGACGCAATATCCCCTGCTCCTCACCATGACATCTATTCTATTGAGGACCTTAGCCAGCTTGTATATTCTTTAAAAGAAGTAACTCACTATCAAAAACCAATTATAGTTAAAGTTGCAGCTGTAAATAATATTGCATCAATTGCCTCAGGTATTGCACGTAGTGGTGCAGATATAATTGCCCTAGATGGCTTTAGAGGTGGCACCGGTGCCTCACCTACCGTTATAAGAGATAATGTTGGACTTCCTATAGAATTAGCTCTTGCCACTGTAGATGAGAGATTAAGAGAAGAAGCAATTAGAGATAAGGTATCTCTAGTTGTATCTGGCTCTATACGTAATAGTGCAGATATAGTAAAAGCTATCGCACTCGGAGCTGACTCTGTCTATGTTGCAACATCTCTTCTTATTGCTATGGGTTGCCATATGTGCCGTAGCTGTCACACCGGCAGATGTAATTGGGGTATTGCAACACAAGACGAAAACCTTGTTAGTCGCTTAGATCCATATATTGCAAAAGAAAGAATTGTTAATCTCATAACTGCATGGACAAACGAAATAAAAGAAATGCTTGGTGGAATGGGAATAAACTCAATTGAAGCCCTTAGAGGTAATAGAGCGATGCTAAGAGGACTTGCACTTAATGAAAATGAACTAAAGGTTTTAGGCCTTAAAGGAGCCGGAGAATGGTAATTGATTGTTCTTCTTTAGATCATAAAAAGATTAATGAGATTATAGCCGAAAGCTGTGAAGAAATAGAGTTAGACAATGTAGGTGGTCAAAGATATATTGCAAGTGGAAGTAAAGGTAAAGAGATAAAAATCTATGGCCTACCTGGTAATAGCCTCGCCTCTTTTTTAGATGGTTCATCTATTGAGGTATTTTCAAATTGCCAAGATCAGATTGGCGATACTATGAATGATGGTAAAATCATCATACATGGTTCTGTAGGTGATGGAACTGGATACTCTATGCGCGGTGGAAAAATATATATAAAAGAAGATGCAGGGTATCGTACCGGTGTCCATATGAAAGCTTATATGGACAAAAATCCTCTTATCATTATAGGAGGAAGCGCTGGTTCATTTTTGGGTGAATATCTTGCGGGTGGAACAATTGTAGTTTTAGGACTTGATAGTACAGCTCAACCTCCTGTTGGTTTTTTTACTGCAAAGGGTATGTACTCTGGTAGAATAATAATAAGAAGCAAAACTGAGCCAACTGTTGATGAACAAATCAATGTAACAGAAGCATCTCGTGAGAATAAAAAAGAAATAAGAGAGCTAATTAAAGAATTTTGCTCAGTTTTCTCGTTCGACATAGATAAAATCGTTGAAGGGAACTTTTATATTCTCTCTCCCTCAACATCTAGCCCATATAAAAGACTATACACCCCCTTTTAAAAATGTTTTTTTAAATCTATTGGTAAATAGCTGAACTTTCACCTTTTTTAAAGGTGGAAGTTTTATATCACTTAGTCAAATCAATCCTTTCTAGCGATATTTTATTCTTCTTTTTCACAAAAAGCTCCTAGGTGTTGTTATTGTCCTTCACCTAAGAGCTATAATCAAAAATACACAAAATTGTTTATAGTCTCCAATCTTATAATTCTAGTCTTTTTTTAAACTCTTCTTCGCTCAATCCTGATCTTTTAATGGCTTTATCTAGTGGAAGATCTCCATCTTTAACTAAAGAGATAAGACTCTCAAGTTTTCCTTTCTCGACTCCTTCCTCCAAGCCTTTCTTTTTACCCTCTTCAAGGCCTTCCTCCAAGCCTTTCTTTTTACCCTCTTCAAGGCCTTCCTCAAGTCCTTCTGCTCTTATCCTTTCTCTTAATATTATCTCTAGTTCATCTTTGTGTTTGGCGAAGTATTTATCTGCCTCATCATCAAACCATTCTTGTGCTTTATCGTAATACATCCCTTCTCCTCCCTTATAATATGAGAGTATCTCTCTTATTACATCACTATTCATATTGTTTGGTTCGGTCTGATTCATGTCAAGCGCAAAC
>DHMZ01000044.1:0-132 GCA_002406055.1 Spirochaetales bacterium UBA4629 | reverse complement strand
GTGTTATCTAATATCTCTCCTTCTTGATTAAATCTTTCATATCCCTTTAATTCTATACTCCTCATGTTAAAGCTATATATTGGCTTTCCTCCACTTACGCTCTTACTATTCTCAAAGGGATCATAGTCACAT
>DHMZ01000087.1 GCA_002406055.1 Spirochaetales bacterium UBA4629 | reverse complement strand
CGAAGTAGAAAAAATGTTCATTAAGAGATATCCGATGGCAAGTGCTCCTACTGAAATCATCGCAATTGCAGCATCTCCTTTTATCTTTGTGTTTTGGCCAGTATGGAGAAGAAGTATCGCACTTATAACTGTAATAAACATCACTAAAGGAATTTCGTTTGAGAAGTTTAGAACAGTTGCAATAGCCATTGCACCAAAAGCTACATGTGATAGTCCATCTCCAATAAAGGAAAAGCGTTTAAGAACTAGTGTTACACCTAATAGCGATGAACATAGTGCAATTAGCACACCAACTATAAAAGCATATCGAACAAATGGATATGTCCAATAAAGAGAGAGTTTTTCTAATATAGTGGTCATATATTCACCTCGTTATTTTTTGTGTTTTGGATATATTCACTCTTCGTCTTAAAAAAAACATCAGTACCAATATGCATGATGTGGCTAGCATATTTAATTGCTGAAGCAATATCATGAGAAATCATAATAATTGTGATGCCATCTATTTTGTTAAGGTCCTCAATAAGTGAATACATTTCAGCAGTTGCTTTCGGATCAAGTCCAGAAACAGGTTCATCCAAGAGTAGCATTTTTTGTGTGGCACATAATGCACGTGCAAGTAGAACTCTCTGCTTTTGACCTCCAGATAACTCAGAAAAACAACGCTTTGAAAGTTGAGTAATATGGATTTTTTCCATCGCCTCTAAAGCAAGGTTTTTTTCTCTTTTACTATAAAATGGACGAAGACCACAACGCCCTTGGCACCCAGAAAGAACAATCTCCATCACCGATGCAGGAAAATCTTTTTGGATGATATTTTGTTGAGGAAGATATCCAATCTCATTTTTTTTTAGTCCATCTCCCGTAATAATTCTTCCACTGATAGGAGACTGCAAGTTAAGAATTGTTTTCATCAGTGTACTTTTCCCCGAGCCATTTTCACCCACGATTAAGATATAGTCACCTGCAAAGACCTCAAAGTTGAGGTCTTGCAGAACAGGCTTTCCATCGTAGCCAACACAGAGGTTTTGACATATGAGTTGAGCCATAAATCTTTCTCCCTAGTTCAATGCTTCTTTTAGCACTGAAAGGTTTTTCTCCATAACAGAAAGGTATGTTGTACCATTTGCTACGTCCTTAGAGGTTGTGGATTGCATTGAATCCATCACAAGAATTTTTTGATTCTTTTCTTTTGTGTTGTTAATAACTGTTTCAGCAATTTTGTGGTTTTTACCTTCAATTGTTAGAACACAATGTAATCCCAATTCATCTACTTTTTTAGAAAGGAAAGAAATAGTTTCAAAGCTTGCTTCACTCTCAGCAGAGCATCCTGCAAAGGCAGCATAGTAGCTCAGACCATAATCGTCTACTAGATAACGGAATGGGAAACGGTCTGCAAACAAAACAGTCTTGTGAGTGGCACTATTAACAGTTGTCTGGTAAGCTTTATCTAAGTCAGACAATTTCTTTATGTAAGCAGAAGAATTAGACGCATAAGTATCTGCGTTATATGGGTCAAGTTCTTGTAGGGTATTTGAAATTGCCTTAACTAAAATCTCTGTATTTCTTAAAGAGAGCCAGACGTGCTCATCTTTCTCTTCTTCTTCATGCTCATGATTCTCCTCATGGTCATGACCTTCTAGGTGTTCACAGATTTCCTCTCCACTCATATTAGCAGGAAAGAAAGTTGGCCAAGAATTCTCTGGGTCGACAATTGCATCAAAACTTTCATTGCTCATTCTAATATGAAAATGTTCTGCTTCTGCCGGTTCAATCATGTGGTCATTGAATTCGATGTAGATTGGTGCACCACAATCTTTGTCCTCTGCTTCAAAGCGATACATTGCAGCCTTAGTCCCAGTAGACCAGGACTGAATATAAGCACCGACATATTTGTAGTTAGAACCGACCTTCTTTCCGTTTTGGTAGGTAAACTCGATATGATTACCTTCAATGTCAATGTTAGTAATGTCTGTTTTATATCCGTTTTGATAGTAGGTTTTATACTCTTCGGCTGTCATTTTGCCTTCTTTGGCCATTGCCTCAAAAGCATCATCTAGTGTTCCATCTACCGCAAAAGGGTAGGCAGATTGCCACTCTCCAGCCCAATCGGAGAGACTTCTGTCTTGTACTTCATCGTCTTCAAATGTGGAGACCTCTTTGCTGTGGTCATGGTCGTGATGATGCTCGGTTTCCTGCATGCCCTCTACCATTTCTTCTGTCTTTACATAATCACCGAGAACTTCCAAAAGGTTGATTACTTTCATATCTTTATTTGTTGCATTTTTAAGGGCATCATTAACCCAACCATCAGATTCTCCTCCAACGTAGATGAAGAGATCACAGTCTGAAATTTTGACTATATCGTCAAAGGTTGGTTGATAGCTATGTAGGTCAACACCATTGTCTAAAAGCATCGTTAAATCGGCTTTATCGATTTTATCGCCGAGAATTTCTTTCACCCAATCATATTCGGGAAAGATAGTTGTAACAATTTTTATTTTATCATCATTGGTATTGCTTTTTACTCCACTTGCGATAAGTGCAGAAAATACCAATAAACATACAAGTATAATTAATATTTTTTTCATAGGAACCTCTTAGTAAAATTAATAAATATATCCGCTAAATGGACTTATTAAGCTCTTTGTTTTATAGAGCATGCGGATTTTCAGTCTGAAAGTTTTACTTTGAGTGAAACTAAGGTATAGTTTTGAGAATACTCTTTAAGAAAAGAAGTATTCTTA
>DHMZ01000022.1 GCA_002406055.1 Spirochaetales bacterium UBA4629 | reverse complement strand
AAGAAAGCATTCTGGCTTTATTCTCAAAGAAGACAGATAGGAAGTCTCTTTCATCACTTCCATCTTGGAGTGTTGAATAAAAACGGGGAAGCGCTTGCATATATGTTCCAGAAACATTCCACCTTGGGGAGACTGATGCCAGCCCTAATTGCCATTCGGTTAGATTTCTTCCTTTTACTCCAGCTTCAAAAGCAAGTCCTGATGATCCTTTTTGACTAAAAGGATATACGCTTTCCTTATATATTCCAGCAGGTCCACCGGTTGCATAGATTATGTTTTCTGCTCTTATTAAAATGAAAGAATTCTTGCTGTCAGATTCTTTTGTCTTTATGCATATTAGGCCGTAACTACGCTCATTATCTGATAAAATCTTTACAACTTGAAGATTATCTTGAAATGGAACACCTAGGCTAAGAGCTTCTTTCTCTAGAGCTCTTGTCATTTCTCTTGATGTATATGGTCCAATTGAAGAAGCTCTCTCTCTTGGGTCATGATCTGTTTTATAGCCAACATACTCTCCATAGCTATTAGTTGGGAAGGGTAGTCCTAACTCCGCAAGGTGTAAAAAGGATTGAACACTTAATGCCGCCTCAGAGAGAGCAATATCTCCATCGACAGCTTTGCCATTGAAAAGTGTTTCTGCCATCATTTCGATGCTATCAGGAGTCTTTCCACTAAGTGAAAGCTTGTAGTATGTTTGCTTATCACTTCCAGTGTTTCGGCTAGTGCCTGCAAGACGATTTTCACTAATTAATAATATGTCGTTTTGTCCAAGTTTCTTTAGCTTGCATGCTGCGTTGTAGCCTGCAGCACCTGTTCCAACGATACAAGTATTAACTTTAATTTCTTCAATATTATAGCCTTTGTATTCCATAGTTATCTCATTCTATAGTCTTTTTATGTGAAATCCACCATCAACATCAATATAATTTCCTGTTGTGTACAAGAATTTGTCTGAAACAAGTGCACTTACAGCATTTGCAACATCTTCAGGTCTTCCCCAGCGTGCGATAGGAAAAATACCATCTTTAATTAAGTTATCATATTTCTCCTCAACTGCACTGGTCATATCTGTTTTGATTACGCCTGGTCTTACTTCATGAACAAGAATTCCTTCTCCTGCAAGACGGTCTGCATAGAGGGTAGTTAGCATAGATATCCCTGCTTTTGAAACGCAATACTCGCCTCTAGAGGTTGAAGATACAACGGCAGAGCAGGAAGATATATTAACGATTACACCACGTCTCTCCTCTATTTTGTCCTGTTTTATCATCTCTTTAGCTACTATCTGAGTAAGGAACATATTGCTCTTTGTATTTATTGTCAGAACTCTATCAAAAGATTCTTCTGTCATATCTAATAAATCTGCTCTAACAACAGGTGCAACACCAGCATTGTTTACAAGAACGTCTATTCTGCCAAAGTGAGAAACAGTGCTTTCAACTATTCTTTTTCTATCTTCGCTATCTGAAACATTTGCTTTGACGTATTCAACAGTAATATTCTCTTTCTCTAGTTTTTCAATTGCTTCTATATTTTTTTCTCTATCTCCAGTTGCAACCATTACGATGTTGTAACCATCTTTTCCAAGCTGTCTTGCAATAGCAAAACCAATTCCTCTGCTTGAACCTGTTACAATTGCTGTTTTTTTCATTTATTTATTCTCCTCTCTAATACTTTTCATTGTTATGCCTTCAAGAAATGTTGCTTTTCCTTCTTCGGCATAGATGGCAAATAATGCTCCTGTAAATGAGTTATACATTGTTCCTTCTTGGCTTAAGCCATACACAGAGGCTTTATCTAAAAAGATGCCATTTACGAAGAAATAGTAGTAGTTTTCATCAGAAGTTATTGCTAACTTAACATCGTTTAGTATAGGTAACATTATTTTTTTAGTCGTTGCTTCAAAGTCATGAATATGTCTTACAAGCGATGCAACAACATGTTTTTTTGTCTTTTTTATTTCTAAGCGATAGTGATAGTCGCTACTAAGCCAACTAGCTATTCCAGCTCTTCCTTCTAAGTCGGAAATTGAAAGACCAGCTTCCATCTTTTCGTGAAAGCCTCGTTGTCTAAAGGCTAATAGGGTAGGATGGCCTAGAGTTGTATTTATTTTTTCTTCACCAATTAAGGTAAGCTTCTTTTCTTTTGTGTCCAAAGTATAGCAATTATCTTTTGGCTTTCTAATCTTTAGACTGTGCCATGACGCTATAGGTTTTGAGAATTGAACTGAATAATCATCATTATCTATGCAATCAGGACCAGTCGCATATGAAAGCTCTATTTTTCCTTCTTCTCCAATAATTGGCCAGTTATCTTTCCATTCTACTTTTGCTAAGAATGTTTCTCTCCCAAGATGGTGTAATAGAGGTCTCGGTTTTACACGAATAGCTAAGAATACAGCATACCATTCGCCTTGTGGTGTTTCGATTAGGTCTGCATGCCCTGTTGCTTGTATTGGGTGTCCTTTTCTAGAGACGTGAGAAAGAATTGGGTTGTTTGGATTCTTTTCATATGGTCCATATATTGATTTAGAGCGAAGTATAACTTCATGGTGGCCATATCCTGTTCCACCTTCAGCTAACATTAGGTAATACCAATTGTTGATGTAATAGAGATGTGGCCCCTCTGGAGAAGAACCCCCACAACCTGTAGAGAGGAGATGAAAATCTTCTAGAAGTTGTCCATTATCTGGATTAATGAATGCACCTTTTATACATCTCTTTCCATCGACACTTCCGTTTGATGTATAAAAGCATCTGCCATCGGGTAAAAAGAGCAAGGAAGGATCGATACCATCTGATGTAATAAAGCTTATTTCTGACCATTCTCCTAGAATATTATCTGTA
Source organism: Spirochaetales bacterium UBA4629 (assembly GCA_002406055.1). Classification (GTDB taxonomy): domain Bacteria; phylum Spirochaetota; class Spirochaetia; order Sphaerochaetales; family Sphaerochaetaceae; genus Ornithospirochaeta. Next base: position 16,687 of record DHMZ01000022.1, on the reverse strand, counting down.
TGACAAATGAAGTTTTCATGAGTGTATTTATTTGTCGTTACAACATAGAATCTTCCTCTGTTGTTTACTCTAATTGTTGCTGCGTATAAACCAGAGCTAGGAAGGGCTCTATCTAAGTTTAGTTGGCTTTCTCTCGTTAATACAGCACCAATGTTTTCCCAAGAGGCAAGATTGGCACTTCTCCACAGAGTGACACCTGGAAAATATTCAAAAGTCGATGTGACAATATAGTAATAACCGTCCCAATAAGTAATTGATGGGTCTGGTGCAAAACCTGGGATGATTGGATTTTTAAACATGATTTGATTATTACATCAGATGCAACGAAAAACACCTGTAATTTTTTTCTGCCATTATTTTAAGATAACGTTCTGTTAGTTTTTTCATACAGTATTTTTTTTTGTTAAAATAAAATAACTATATAAAACGACAAAAAAGTATCATTTTTACTAGTAAAATAATGACATCTTGAGTTTTTATTTTGTCAATTTTTTCATTTTAGATAGTGCTTCATACTTTACGAGGAAAAGGTGGATTATAAATGAAAAAGAAACAACCACAAAATGAGGTGGCAGTTAACCCATCAGCTAGTTTGCCACTAAAACTAAAGATGAAAAAGGATTGGAATAAGTACAAAACGCTATACTTTTTGTTCATTCCTGTTCTTATCTATTACATTGTCTTCCAGTATGGATCAATGTTTGGCTTGATTATTGCTTTTGAAAACTATAAGCCTAGATTAGGTTTCTTTAAGTCTCCATTTGTTGGTTTAACACACTTTAAGAACTTTATTCATGATTACTATTTTAAGAGAACATTGATGAATACAATAAGGATAAGTGTAACTAACCTTATCTTTACATTCCCTTGTCCTATTATTCTTGCAATTTTTATCAGTGAATTACGTTCTAAAAAGTACTCTAAGGTTGTACAGACAATAACATACATACCACACTTCGTTTCTATCGTTGTTGTCACTTCAATCTTAATGGATTTAACATCAAGAACAGGTGCTATTACTACATTCCTTTCGTATTTTGGCTTTGAACCTGTAACGATGTTAAATGAACCAAAGTACTTCCTTCCTTTGTATATCATTTCAAACATTTGGCAGAATGTAGGTTGGAACTCAATTGTTTATCTTGCCGCGCTACTCTCGATAGATTCTCAGCTATATGAGGCAGCAAGAATAGATGGCGCTGGAAAACTTAGACAGCTTTGGTCTGTAACACTACCATGCCTTCTTCCAACAATTGTTATTATGCTCATCCTTCAGATTGGAAAGATGTTCAATGTTGGATACGAGAAGATTATTCTTATGTACAACTCTTTGACATATGAAGTAGCAGATGTAATTAACTCATATGTCTATCGTGAAGGATTGTTGAACCTTAATTACTCTTACGCTGCAGCTGTTGGAATGTTCAACTCAATCGTAAGCTTCATTCTTGTTTGGACAACGAATAAGATTTCTAACAAGCTTACAGGCTCAGGTCTTTGGTGAGGAGGATAGTCATGAAAGTAAAATATACAACAGGCGAACAGATTTTCCATTTCTTTGTTGTCGTCGTAACTCTATTATTGTCACTTGCAGTTGTAATCCCATTGCTGAGTATTGTATTTGCATCTTTCTCTGACCCATTTGAAGTTATGAAGCATTCAGGAATCTATTGGCATCCAATTAAGCCTTCGCTTTATAGCTATAAGATGGTTATGCAGGATAGAAGTATTCTTACCGGTTACTTGAATACACTCTTTGTAGTAATTGTCGGCACCTCCTTGAATTTAGCATTAACAATTATTGCAGCCTATGTACTATCTAGAAAGGGACCTCTTCTTATTAAGTTCTTTACGGTAATGATTATCTTCACTATGTATTTCCAGGGAGGAACGATACCTACATACATAATTGTAGATAAGCTTCATCTTGTTGGTTCTCGTGCTGCTTTGATTTTGCCTGGCGCAATAAATACGTTTAACCTCGTTGTATTGCGTACTGCAATGGCAGCCGTACCAGAGTCACTTCCTGAGTCTGCAATGATTGATGGTGCTGGCCATGTTACAATTCTTACAAAGATAATGGTCCCTGTAACAAAGGCATCTATCGCTGTAATAATGCTTTATTATGCAGTATCTCATTGGAACTCTTGGTTCCCAGCTATGATATACTTAAGAAAGAAGAGCATGTATCCATTGCAGCTCATTCTTAGAACTATTCTTGTTCAGGATGATACTTCAACTATGTCTTCAGGTTCTCTTGAATCTCTTGCTCTTTCTTCTGATTCTGTAAAGTATGCAACAATTGTCGTTGCGACAGCACCTATCTTGGTAATATATCCGTTCTTGCAGAAGTATTTTGTTAAGGGTGTTATGGTCGGAGCTGTAAAGGGTTAAGAGATGATTGTTCCTGGCTTGGTAAGTGCTACCTTTAAGACAAAAGAAACAAAAGAAGTTATCTCTCTTGCTAAAGAAGCAAAACTTGAGGCAATTGAATGGAGTGAAAAACATCACTTGCCGGTAGGGGATTTGGCTTTTGCTAAGAGTGTTGGAGAACAAACACTTTCAGAAGGCTTACGAATTGCAGGCTATGGTTCATATTATCGCCTAGGCGAAAATATGGACATAAGACCTAGCATTGAGACAGCGCTTGCTCTTGGAACGAACAGCGTTCGTATTTGGGCTGGAAGTAAAGCTAGTTCTTTATTAACTAAAGAAGAAAGAGAAGAGTTAACTATAGAGCTTGCAAAAAGTGTTGGAATAGCCAAAGAGTGCAATGTCGTTTTAAAGCTAGAGTGGCACAAAAACACTCTTACTGATGAGAATTCATCTGCACTTGAGCTCTTGAAAACTATTAATAGTCCCCATCTTGAGACTCTCTGGCAACCAACACAGGCTTTGAGCTTTGAGGAGAGAAAAGAAGGTATAAAAATGGTTCTTCCTTATTTGAGTTATCTCCACGTTTATTATTGGGATGAGAGTGGAAGAAGACCATTGAGAGAAGGTATTGAGCATTGGAAAAGTTATTTTTCATTGCTAAATAGAAACAAAGAATACTTTGGTTTGCTTGAATTTGTTCAGAATGATTCTGTAGAGCAGTTTTTTGCAGATTCAAAGGTACTATTAGATTTACTGAAGGGAGAAAAGAATTATGGCTGATATGCACATTGATTGTTTTGATATGATAAACCCATTTGTTATTGCTTCAAGTCCAGCAACAAGAGGAGCTGATAATGTTGTTAAAAGCTCAAAATGTAAGCCAGGTGCAGTTACTATGCGTAATTTTGGCCATGGCATGGGTGGTGGTGGATATTTCTATCCTAGCTTTGATGCTGTTATTAAAGGTCAGCCTGCATTTCATTCACATGCTGTAGGAAGACAGTGCCCAGACAAAATTGCTAGTTTAGATGAATACGCTGAAGAAGTTAGAAGAGCAAGAAAGGAGATGTATCCTGAAACAAAACTTTGGGCTTCTGTTGGACATTATCATGACATTGAGAAGTACCCTGATTGGAAAGAGAGATGGGTTAAAGAGGCCAAAGAAGTCGTTCTTGCTGGAGCAGATGCTGTAGAACTTCATTTTAATACACCAGGTGTTGCAACAGCTAGTGATAGACAATTTAACTACTACCAACTAGTTGAAACATGTACAAAGATGATAAAGAAGGCTGTTCCTGGAACACCTGTTATGGTAAAGCTTGCAATTGAAGACGTTGATTGTCTTACATCGATAAGAAGGGCAGTGTCTGCTGGAGCAGATGCTGTTGGTCCAACAGCAAGATGGAAGGCTTTCTATTTTGATTTGGACTACAAGACAACACAGCCTCGTCCAGGTTCAGGATATGGTGGAACACAGGCTAATCCACTTGTTTGCTTCGAAATAGCAGATGCACGTACTAGAGGAATAACTATTCCTATGTATGCAGGTGGCGGTGTCTTCTCATACGACCAGGCTTTAAGATATATCATGGCAGGATCAGAGATGGTTCAGCTTGGTGCTCTTGCTTGCTCTGGCGGAATTAAGCAATGTGAGAGATTAATTAAAGAGACATCTTCTTGGCTTGATGAGAATGGTTATAGTTCTGTTAGAGAACTCAAAGGCAAGGCTCTTGAACTCTTTAATATGAGTGACGAAAAAGCTAAGAAAAGACAGAACATGCTCGGTGATGCTTATCAGAAGTGCCAAGTTGCAGCAGATAAGTGTATTGGCTGTGGCAGATGTGAAGATGTCTGTTGGTATAAAGGTATAGAGGTTGAAGACCGAAAAGCACACAAAACAGAGAACTGTATTGGTTGTGGATATTGTTTTCAGGTCTGTCCAACTAAAGCTTTATATGTAGATGCTCCATCTATTTTGAAGAAGGGATTTGAGGAGAATTAAGGTGTCAGTAAGAGTTCTTCTCTGTGGAATGGGTGGATATGGTGAAAACTATGTCAAAGAGTATCTAACAAGGGATGTTCTTGATTCTACTCTTGTTGCTATTGCAGACCCATTTGCTAAAAATAGTTCTTTGTATCAAGAGGTTGAGGATAAGGGGATAGCTATCTATTCTTCCCCTGAAGAGTTCTTTAAATCTAACAAGGCAGATTTAACGATAATTTCTTCCCCTATACACACTCATTTTCCGTACATAATGCTTGCTTTGGACAATAACAGCAATGTTTTAACAGAGAAGCCAGTTTGCTTTAGTTTAGAGCAAATGAAAGAAATGGAAAATAAAAGCAAAGAAAAGCATCTATTTGTTGCAGTTGGCTACCAACTATGCTTCTCTCATGATGTTCAAGCTTTAAAGAAAGATATTCTTTCAGGTCTATATGGAAAGCCACTTCGCTTTAGAACGATTCGTTTGATGAGAAGAAACGATATTTACTATTCTCGCTCAGCTTGGGCTGGGGCTTTAACTTGCCATGGTGAGATGGTCTATGATTCTCCATTCACCAATGCTTGTGCTCATCAGTACCAGAATATGGTATTCCTCCTTGGAAAGAAGATGGATGAAAGCACAGAGAGTGTAAAGTGTGAGGGAAAGCTAATAAGAGTAAGGCCTACTATAACAAATTGCGATACTGCAGCTTTGAAGTTCACAACAGTAGATGGAGTAGAACTATACTATTATGCTTCTCATGCTGTTGATGAAGTAAAACTTGGTCCTTTAAGTACATATGAGTTTGACAATGGCTACGTTGAAGAGGTTGAAAATGGTTTTGTTGGCCATACCTCTGGCGGAAAGACTATTGATTACAGAACCATTGATAAAGGCGAAAGACTTGAAAAGCTTTGGGAAAGCGTAAGGTGTGTTAGAGAGAATAGGGAACCTATATGCACACTCAAGACAGCTTATGAACATACAAGGGCAGTTTTATTAGCTCAGAAGAATGGAGTAGAGGACTACTCTAGCTTTGCTGAGAAAAAGTTGGATGACAAAAATAGTGCTTATTACACTATCCCTGGTCTCTCAAAGGCTTTGAAAGAAGCATACGATAATTGGTCTATTAATTTAGAAATAAAATTGAATAAAAAAGGAGAATGATTATGAAGAAAGTATTATTACTTTGCCTTTCACTTCTTATTGTTGGACTTCCTGTTTTTGCTCAGGGCTCTCAGGAAGCTTCTTCTCAAACAAAATCAAGTGCTCCAGACAAGCTCACATATTGGGCTCCGATGAGTACAAAGATTAAGAATGTAAATGACTTTTCAGAGCTTCCATATTGGCAGGAAGTAATGAAGAGAACAAACACTCAGATTGAATTCACAAACGTTTCTGCAGAAAACAAGATTCTTAGTGAGCAGTTCTCAATTCTACAGGTTTCTAGTGATCTTCCAGATATCGTAGAGTACAAGTGGGCTAGCTACGTAGGTGGTCCTCAGAGTGCAATCGATGATGGTTTTATCATCCCATTAAATGATGTATTTGAGAAGTACTGCCCAAATATCACAAAGTATCTCAACGAACATCCTGACATTGCAAAAGAATGTTCTACAGATGATGGAACATATTACTGCTTCCCATTCTTCCGTGGTTATGACTATGACAACAACAGTCTTCTCTTCTCTGAAGGTATCATCTACAGAATGGATATCTTAAGACAGCTTGGTTTTGATAAGACACCAGAAACAGCTGATGAACTCTATGATGTTCTCGTTGCAATCAAGAACTCTGGTCTTGTTGAAATTCCAATGTCTGTAAGACCTGACCACATCAGCAGAGTCTTCTCACCAGCATTTGATTCTTGGGATAGCTGGTATGTTGAAGATGGCACTGTAAAGCATGGTTATCTCGAACACAATAGATATGACTACTTAGCATTCCTCCGCAAGATTTATGCTGAAGGCTTACTTGATAACGACTATATGTCTGTTAACAAGAATGGCATGAACTCAATGTTCCTCAGTGGAAAGATTGCTATTGGTTATAACCCAGGATCTCTTATTGCTTCTGCTGTTAAGTCTATGGAAAATGTTGAAATCACATCTTCTAAGCCATTATCTACAAAGGCTGGAACAAACTCTAAGTTTGCAAAGATGAATACAGTTTTCGATACAGCTGCATCTAGTGCTGCTGCAATCACAACAAGCTGTAAGAATGTTGAAGCTGCTGCTAGACTTCTCGACTATGCATATGGCGAAGAAGGACACATGCTAGCTAACTTTGGTATTGAAGGTGTTACATATACAATGGTAGATGGATACCCAACATATACAGACTTTGTTAATGAAAACAAAGATGATGTCATGGCTAAGTACATGAGAGCTTCTGTTAACGGTGCTATGATTCAGGATCCAAGATATCTTGAGCAGTATTATGATACAAAAGAGCAGTCTGATGCACTTAAGCTTTGGGCTCAGACAGATTATGGTAAATATATGCTTCCTCCTGTATCTATCTCTTCTGAAGATGGAGCAAAAGCTGCTTCTATCATGAACAAGGTAAATACATATGCAGATGAGATGGAAACAAAGTTCATCACAGGTGCTCTTGAGTTAAATGAGACTACATTTGCTGAGTATCAGGCACAGCTAAAGGCATTTGGTCTTGAAGAAGCTGTTGCTATCTATCAGAAAGCATATGATAGATATCTTGCAAAGTAAGATATAAGCGTAATTCTTTAGACAGGACAGTGTAAAAGCTGTCCTCTCTAATATTTTGAGGTTGTCAATGAATAGTATGGAAAAGTTAATAGATCTTCTAGATTGTAATTATTCACCATTAAAGAAAATAGGTGAATTGAACGGAAAGAATTTAATACAATACTTTAGAGAAAGAGAGACACCACATTATCTTTTTTCTATCAAAGATGCAGAAGAACTTAAGGATAGCGAGATTATTAATGATGCAGAGAAAGTTCTTCAGCATGATATTTTTGGTTATAAGTTTAATGGCCCTATAGATTGGACATTTAACCCAACTACAGAGACGAGTAGGGATAATGAGTGGAGTTGGTCTCTTTTCCGTACGATTTATTGGCAAAGTCTTAGTCGTGCATATGCACTTACAAAGGATGAGAAATATACAAAGGAATTCCTTAGTGAACTTCATTCATTCCGTGAAGCTTGGCCTGCAGATGAGTTTATTAAAGATACAACATTTGTTCCTAAGCAGCCATTCCCTGGAACAGCATGGAGAACAATTGAAACAGGTATTCGTGTCTATACAACATGGCTTCCTGTCTTTGAGATTTTTAGACATTCTCCTATATGGACAGATGATGATCTATCGTCTTTCCTTCTCGGAATAAGAGACCATGCACTCTTCTTAATGGGACACTATTCAAACCATGATAGATCAAGTAACTGGCTAAGCATGGAGACAAGTGCTCTATTGCAGATTGCAATAATGTTCCCTGAATTCAAAGAGTCAAGAGAGTGGTTTGATACAGCATATGGCAGAGTAATGCACGAAGTAAGATATTGTTTTAGTGATAATGGTATCCATATGGAAAAAACTCCAATATATCACATGGTAGCTTCTATTGCTTTTGCTCAAGCTCTTGTTATGTGTAAGCTTAACAATATTTACGTCCCAGATTATGGTTGGGAAGTAATAAGAAGAAGTGCGCTTTATATTCTCTCTCTATTTAAGCCTAACTTAACAACACCAATGATTGGTGATGCAGATAGAGATAGCCTTGTTGATAGGAAGGCTGATACATCTATCTATGAAGGAATGAATCTTTCTTTCTTCCCTAAAGATTTAAATGAATTAAGGGCTTACATGGCTTGGATGTATAGCCTCTTTGGAGATGAAGAATTTAGATATTTTGCAACTCTCAGAAAGGAAGGAAAAGAGCCTGAAAAGAAGGACTATAAATACAGTGAAGAAGGCATCTATGTTATGCGTAGTGGATGGGATAGCAAAGCCGATTATCTATGCACTCATTCAACACAGTTAGAGAGAGGAGAAAAATCTACTCATTCTCATAACGATAGCATGCATGTTGAGCTTACGCTTAAAGGTGAAGATATTCTTGTTGATTGCGGTCGTTATATCTATCGCTCTTCTATTTGGAAAGATTGGCGAGCATATTTTGTTTCTGCCCTTAGCCATAACACTCTTTATGTTGATGACCATGAAATGGGAGCAATCCCTGGTGTTGATAGAGTTCGTGGTGTTAGAGCGCTCTGTCACTTCTTTGGCGAAGAAAAGGGCTTAAAGATTGTTGATCTCTCTCACAACGGCTATGCATACTTGTCTGATCCAGTTTTCCACAGAAGAAAGACAATTCTTTTGCCATCTTCTAGTGCAGTAATAATTGATTATGTTGATGGCCTCAGTAAAGAGAATCACGATTTCAGGTTGATGTTTAATTTTGATAGTAAGGATGTAAAGTTAAATGGCAATCATGTAGATTATGTCTCACGTAATGGTGTTCCATTTTCTCTTGATTTCTCTTCCTCTGCAGACTTTTCTTCTTATCTACTTTGTGGAAGTGAAGATCCAAAGGGAGGTTGGATTAGCTATGGTTACCCTGTAAAGGAAGCTATTGGACAGGTTACATTCCAATATAAAGGAAAGGCTCCATTTACTGCAATTACAGTTGTTAAAGCGAAAGATGATACAACTACTACAGCTACTTTTAAGGATGGAAAGGCGTACATTTCATCTGGTCTAGACAAATGGGTAATAGGAAAGGAGAGTGTAGAAAAAATATGAGATTTGGACTCTGCACAGATATTAAAAATGTTAAAGAAGTTGAAGAACTAGGCTTTGACTATATTGATGGAAAGTTGAATCAGATTGCGCTTTTAAGCGAAGAGGACTTTGAGAGTATTCTTAAGCTTTTTGAGAATCAGAAGATAAAGATGGAGAGAGCTTCTCTTCTTCTTCCTAAAACACTCTCTGTTATGGGAGATGCGTATAGCGAAAAGGAATTGAGAGATTATCTTTCTGTTGCTTTTGAGAGAATGGACAGACTTAACTCAAAGCTTGTCGTATTTGGTTCTGGCAAGAGCAGAAATTTTCCTCAGACAATGAAATGGCAGGATGCTTTCCTTTCTCTTGTAAAGGTAACAAGATTAATAGGTGAAATAGCTCTTGAGCATTCAATTGAAATTGCAATTGAACCACTTAACAGAGAGGAGACTAATATGATTAATACTCTCTGTGAAGGTGCTGCTCTTCAAGCAGAGGTAAACTTGAAGAATGTTGGTCTTCTTGCAGATAGCTATCATATGAGAAAAGAAGGAGAAGATTTTAAGAGAATCCTCTATTGTTCTCCTCTTCTCCATACTCATATTGCATTGAAAGAGGGACGCAAGTATCCTACAGAATCTACAGAAGAGGTGAAGGAGTTCTTCTCTCTTTTGAAGGAAGCAGGATACGATGGAACAATGTCAATTGAAGGAAAGAGTGACGATTGGAAATCTGATTCAGTTAAGGCTCTCAAGGTTTTAAGAGAGCAGAATAGAAACTAAGGAGAAGAGATATGGATAAGGTAAGAATTGGTATTATTGGTTTTGGACATATGGGTAATCAGCATTCAACTGCACTTCTCCAAGGTAAGGTTCCCAATGCTATACTAACAGCTATTGCAGATATAGACCCAGAGAAGATTAAAAAGGCAAAGGCTCTAGCAGGCGATAGTGTTGCTTATTTCGATAACGCTGAAAGCTTAATGGATTCTGGACTTGTTGACGCAGTTATCCCTACTTGTCCACATTATTATCATCCTGTTTATGGTGTTTATGCTCTCGAGCATGGCTTGAACTATCTTTGTGAAAAACCAGCTGGAGTATATACAAATGCAGTAAAGAAAATGAATGAGGTTGCACTTAAGAGTGGAAAGGTTTTTGGCGTAATGTTCAATCAGAGAACTAATCCTCTCTACCAAAAGGCAAGAGATTTAGTTCAGAGTGGAGAGGTAGGACGTATTTTACATTGTCATTGGCTTATCTCTTCATGGTTTAGGCCTCAGTCTTATTATGACAACTCTACATGGAGAGCAACTTGGAAGGGTGAAGGTGGTGGACTATTGATGAATCAGAATCCTCATAACCTTGATTTGTGGCAGTGGATTTGTGGCATGCCTAGTAGAGTAAAAGCAACAGTCTATTATGGAAAGTTTAGAAAGATTGAAGTTGAAGATGATGTATATGCCTTAATGGAATATCCTGATGGTCATATTGGTACATATATTACAACTATTGCAGATGAACCGGGCACTAATAGATTAGAGATATCTGGAACAAGGGGAAAACTTGTTGTAGAAAATGATACTCTTACCTTCTGGCGCTGTAGAGAAGATACCGATGATTTTCAGAAGAGATTCAAAGGTGAAATTGGACACCCAGAGATTTGGAAGTGTGAAATACCTGTAAAAGGAACATATACCTCACATTGTGGGATTATTAAGAACTTCTGTGATGCAATACTTAAGGGTACACCGCTACTTGCTCCTGGATCAGATGGTATTAAGAGCCTTGAAATCATAAATGCAATCTTCTTATCATCTTGGACTGGAGGTGATTGGGTAGAATTACCTATTGATGCAGATAAATATGAAGCAATGTTGAAAGAGAAGTGTGGTGGAGAGTTTCCTTGCTAGAATAGGAATAGTGTAATAATGACAAAAAAGGGCCATAGTTTTAAGAAAAAAACATTAACAAGATGGACACTGTCTTATCTTTTTGCGACGCTAATTCCTCTCCTATTAGTATTAATTGCGGCTTTAATAATGTTATTTGTTAATTCATCGGCCCTAACGTACTCTAATGAGATTACAGCTCAATATGTTCAACGTTCTTTCTCAGATGTGTTAGAGCGTATGAACCAAATTAAAGCAGAAATAATTGTTGATTCTGATTTTATGGAAATTAGAACTGTTCAAGATTTGAATACGATACCGAGTCTCTCTCTTTTTTACCATGCTTCCGATATCAGAAGACTCGCTCAAACTAGTTCAAATATTTCAGAGTTGTTTTTATTTAGCCCAACTAATGATTGGTATATTAATGAAAGTACATGGGGAAAAATTAGCGAAATGGCCGAAAAATCTAATTCTCCCATGTCTCAAGAAGAGATAGACAGAATGCTTACTAAGGAAATATGGGATGTTTATATGTATGATATCTCTCCTGATAGTATTTTAGTCGTTTCTCCTTTGACCTTCATAAAATCAACTAACCCTAATAATTTAGTTGTTGGTGTAATTGTTTCAAAAGAAGAACTTTTTTCATCTGTTATCGATGGCTATCATGATGTTGTAATCTACAACGAAAAGGCCAATAGTATTCTGTATAACCTTTCTGGAAAATATCCAGTAGGGAAAGCTAAGTCTTTTTCTGAGATATCAGAAGTTGAAACAACAAAGAAAATAGGTAATTCGATTATCTCTGTTGGAGATAAGACAATACTAAATCTAAAGTGTATTGTAATAATTGATAAGTCAATATATTTCCACGAATACTACCTATTCTTACGTATTATTGCTTTCATAATTCTTTTTGCGGCTACTTTTGGTGGAATTTTAATAGTCGGTAATGTAAGAAAGGATTGGCTTTTATATTCTGAGGCCATGGAAGTTTCAGGCTTGGATGTAAATAAAATTCCTCAGAATGCCACTACTTACATGCCATTTGTTTCTAGCGTCTCTGATTTAAAAGAGCAAAAGAAACATCTCAATGAGGTAATTATTAAGCAGAATACATCTTTAGTAGAGAGTGCAATAAAAAAACTCATTAATGGTGACAACACTGTTACAAAAGATGTTCTTTCGTCTCTAGGCTTAGAACTAGTGTCTTTAAGCTTTTGTGTTGTAATTTTAAAAGCACAAAAAGGAAAGAATGCACAAGATTGCCTTAAAGAAGTTATTGCTTCGTCTTTAGTTATTCCTTTCCAGTCTGAATATGGCGAATCATTTATTCTCAATACAAAGTTTTCGGACGAAAGTAGCTATAATGATATGATTGACCATATCTATGAGAAGGGGAAAGTGGGAGACTTTGAAAGTGTTTCAATCTCATCTCTTCATAATGGTTTAGATTCCATTAAAGATTGTTATATCGAAGCAATAAGCGTTCATGAGTACCAAGAAAACCACAAAATCGCCTTCTTCTCTTATGAAGAGCTATCAAATAGAACAAGACAAAATGCATATCATTATACATTAGAAGAAAATATGCTTTTGCAGAAAGCTTTAAAAGAAGGTGATGCAGAGAAGGCAAAAAACATTGTTAATAGTGTAATAGATAGAAATAAAATGAATGGAGCTTCTCCTAAGACACTTAGATTTTTGCTCTTTAGTATTAGTGGAACGATAATTAGAACTATCAATAGCTTAGATGAACGCTATACAGAAGTGATTCCTGAGATTAATTTCCCACCTATTATGCAATCTCATAACTTCCAGAAATCACTAATTGGAGTAGAGGAGATAATTGATTCAACTTGTTACAGCGTAAAGGCAATTCAGGATAGCTTAGCTGAATCTTCTTCTGAAACATACCAAGTATATAAAAATGTAATTGAATATATTCATGCTAATTATATGAATGCAATGATAAATGTTTCGTCAATTGCTGATCATTTTGATATCTCGATTGCTTATTTATCGCGAATATTCAAAAAGTATCATGGCATAAATATTTCTGAATACATCACTCTCTATCGTCTTGATAGAGCTAAAGAACTTTTAAATGAAAATAAGATGGTAGGAGAAGTTGTTGATAAATGTGGTTTTGGTAGCCTGCGTACTTTCTTAAGAGTATTTAAGAGTGTTGAAGGTATAACGCCAGGCCAATATAAACAGTCTGTTGTAAAGGAGGATTAAAGATGTTAAAAACTGCAGTAATAGGTTGTGGAGCTGTCTCTCGTAATCATGGAAAAGCTCTTGTTAATAATAAATATACAACACTTGAGTATTGTGTAGATATTGTCCCTGAAAGAGCAGAGGCTTTTTCTAAAACCTATGGAGGGAAGCCATTAACTGACTATAAAAATCTATACGATAAAGATATCGATTGTGTTCATGTAATTACTCCTCATAATACACATCCACAGATTGTTATGGATCTTCTTGATCATGGCTTTAATGTCTTTTGTGAGAAGCCTCTTGCTATTACTCCAAATGAAGCAAAGCAAATGATAAAGAAGAGTGAAGAGACAGGAAAATTATTAGGTGTATGTTTCCAAAATAGACTAAATAAGGCAACTGTTGAAGCAAAAGAAATAATTGATAGTGGACGCTATGGAAAGATTTTAAGTGGAATGGCTCTTGTTACTTGGTATCGCAATGGAAAGTATTACAGCGAATCTCCTTGGAGAGGTAAATACAGCGGGGAAGGTGGTGGTTGTATTATTAACCAAGCTATCCACACTCTTGACCTTGTTGATTACCTTACAGGCGGAGTAGAAAGCCTTAGTGGTTTTGATGGGAAATTGAGGGACACCACAGATTACGAAGTTGAAGATACAGCTATGGCTCTATTAAGGCTAAAGCAAGGAGGAGAAGTTGTTGCTTTTTGCTCCAATTGCTACCTGGGCTCAAAGGTTTGCGATGTTGAACTACGCCTAGAGAAGGCTGTTATGACAGTTAGACAATCAGGCTTAACAATAGTAGAAGAGGATGGCAATACCATATTTCATCCAGCAGAGGTTTTAACTGGAGAAAAATCTGAGTGGGGTGTTAGTCATGGACTTTTAATTAATGAATTTTATAAATCTGTTATTAATAAAACTCCGTTTATTGCAGATTGTCATACAGGTCTTGCTGCAGTAAGCATTGTAAATGCTATTCAGCATAGTAAGGGTAGAGTAATAAAAATTGAGAGATAATATATAGGAGAAAATGATATGGTAACTATTTCAGTAAAGGAAGCAAAAGAAAAGATTACTAAGATTTTCATGAGCGTTGGCGTCAACAATGATGAAGCAGAGATTATTGCAGATATGCTTGTTGAAGCAGATGAAAGAGGTGTTCATTCTCATGGTATTTTATGTACGACAAGATACGTAAGACTTATCAGAGAAGGAAAGATGAGACCAAACATGAGTATTAATGTCATTAGAGATAATGGCACTGTTGCAGTTTGGGATGGTAATCATTCTAGTGGACAAATCTTAGGCTACAGAGCTATGGAAGATGCAATTGAAAAGGCAAAGAAGCATGGTGTTGGTGTTGTTTGTGTTAAGGGTGCAAACCACTTTGGTGCTTTAGCTTACTATTCTCAGATGGCTCAGAAACAAGGCTTAATTGGAACAACTCTTGGTACAGGAGACTCAACTATGGCTCCTTGGGGTGGCTGTGAAAAGGTTATTGGTAATAATCCAATTGCTGTTGCAGCTCCTGCTCGTAACGAAGTATCTCCAGTATTAGATATGGCTATGACTGTTGTTGCTAATGGTAAGGTTTCTAATATGAGAAGGCAGGGAGTAACAGAACTTCCTCCAGGATGGGGCTTAGATAAGGAAGGCGTACCTACAACAAAGATGGAAGATTGTTACACAATTTCCCCTATGGCTGGTTACAAAGGCTGGGGAATGGCTGTGATGGTTGATATCCTTGCTGGTGTTCTTTTTGGTGGTGGTACTGGAGATAGAGCTAAAGATAATCAAGATGGCCCATCACTAATGATGATTGCTCTAGATATCGACGCTTTCAATGATAAAGAAAAGTATTACGAAGATGTTGATGCTAGAATTAAAGAGCTTAAGGCTTCCAAGAAGGCAAAGAATTCAAAGGGAATCTTAATGCCAGGAGAGATAGAAGCTAATGCTTTTGCTCAAGCAGAAAAGAGTGGCTTTGTACCTGTTCTTCCAGAGAATTTAAAGATGGTAAATGATTTGGCTGTCGAAATAGGAATAGAGCCAATTAGCTATACAGAGTAATTTGTCTTGATTATCCTAAATTATTAGACATAAAACTGCTTGTTATCTTAAATTGAGACAAGCAGTTTTGTTTTTCTTAATTCTCTTTCGCAATTATAGTACATTTATTCCGCCATTGTGACGCCCGGGCTTAGATATATTTCTGCCTCTTTTAGAGGTTCTACAGGCGTGAATTGACTACCATTCGAGTTTTTTTGGAAAAACTCAATCATCTCACTAAGTTGTCCCTCATGCCCTGTGTTTTTATAGATTAAAATTTCAGTGTATTTAGTTTCTTTTAAGTATTTTGGTATTGCTTTTCTCCATGCTTCAATATGTGAAGTGCTACTTGTTTTCTTTAGCATTGTTTGGTATTCATTCCAAGGAGTATCTTTTTCGCTATCTCCCTCATAGATGAGCATCTTAATTTCTTTCCACGCTTCATAATTGAATGTGATATCTCTGACACCAAATGGATAAGGAAACTCTTTTGTTGGGAAAATTGGGAAAATGCCTGGTACACCAGCAGCAACAGTTTCTACCATTTCTGCATGAAGGGCAGCAAATCTAAGAGAGAAACAAGCATTAGCAGATATTCCAGAAAGTAGAATCTTATCATTTGTCTCAATTTTCTTCTCAGAAATGGCAAATTCTTTCACATCATTTATTATGCAGATGAGCTGTTTATCAAGTTTGTGAGCCCTACCTGTTGCGTAATATGCATCTCTTCCAAATGCGTGATAGTAAATTTCCTCAGTTCTAGGAAAGACTGGAAAAATAGAAACTGTATTGAGGCTATGTGCAATCTTTCCTTCCCAACTATCAGTAATACTGTGAATAACGCATTCATCTAGTTTTTCTAGAGAAGCAGGGTATCCATTGTTATTCGGGGTTACAAGAACATTTCTAATGTTATATTCCTTATTATCAGATGGAAGAAGAATGTAGGTGTCATAGTTGTATCCACGTGATGAATTCTTGTGAAGTTTATAGATTTCATGATTTTTGTACTTCTTTATATATTCAACATTTATTGGTTGTTTCACTTTTTCTCTTGTTGTGCATGAAGAAAACAATACGAGAAAAAAAAGAATAGTAAGATGAACGACAATTTTCACTTTTTTCATAAAAATCCCCAAAATGTTGAAAGGCAATGTCTTTGATAGTAAAAACCTCTATATATTATCATCGATTCCTACAGATTTTTCATTAGCATTTTCTCCGATAGAAGGCTAATTTTCATTCCTTTATCTTATAAAGTTATAGCAATCATATTGTTGATATTTGATAAATCAATTTTTTTGAATTTAGAAAGTCGATTTATTTTACATTTTTGTCATTAATAAAAGCATTATATTGTTTTAATAATTATTTATAATATAATTAAT
>DHMZ01000090.1:28749-31321 GCA_002406055.1 Spirochaetales bacterium UBA4629 | reverse complement strand
GATTGTTTATACTACCTAAGTGATTTGTTTTTCTTCCCTTCTATATATGATACTAGTAGTCTTGTTTTGAGAGAGGCCGCTAGCCAACATACTCCGACTCTTGTTGTTGAAAACACTGCTGCAGCAGAAGTCATTGTTGATATGAAAAATGGATTAACTGCGCCAGAAGACGAGAATAAGCTTTCAGATAAAATAATTAGTTATTTTGCTTTGTCAGAAGATGAAAAGAAGAAAATAGGGGATGAAGCATATAAGACAATTCCTCTTCCATGGGATGGAGAGCTAATGGATAGTATTCTTTCTCGTTATTCTGATTTACTAGAAAAGTATAAAGGAAAGCGAATCTACTAAAGAAAAACAAAAAAAACACATAGTCAAAAATACTAAATTTGTTCTTATTGTTTTATTATTAGAACAAATATTAATTATCTGATAAAATTTAGACTGAGGTTATTAATGAAGAGAGCTAAAACTATATTTGTTATTTTATTAGCATTATTTACACTTTTTCCACTTCTCGCTAATGGTGAATGGTACGAAGGGAAAAAGATTAGTAATATAGAAGTAACTGGCTTAAAAAACGTTAAGGAAAGTACAGTTAAAGCCTTGGTACAACCTTATATTGGTCAGTCCTTTACAGACGAACTCTATACAGAGTTAGATACTTCTTTCTATTCTTCTTCTTGGCTTGATTACATGGTTGTCAATGCTTTACCTGTTGATGGAGATGATTCTTCTCTCTTACTAAACATTGAAGTCTATGAAAATCCAATGATTAGTGATGTCTCTATTACAGGTAACGATAAGATTGGAAAGACAACTATATTAAATGCACAAAACCTTACTAAAGGTGGTTGGTATTCAAGCAATAACTTAAAGGCTAATTGTGATTTAATCAAAGATCATTATATCTCTAAGGGCTATGCCGATGCAGAATGCACAGGAGAGATAACTGAAGACGAAGAAAATAATACAGTTTCTATTGCTTACACAGTAAACGAAGGCAAGCAATACAAGATTAGAGCAATTCTTTTTGAAGGTAATAGTTCTATTAGCAGTAAAGAGTTAAAATCTCTTCTTGAGTCTAAAGAAAAATCTTTCTTTAATTCTGGTAATTATATTGAGTCAAATACACTTAGCGATGAAACAGCTATTGTAAAGTACTATGCAACAAAAGGTTACCCAGATGCATTAGTTAAAGATGTAAGAAAAGAAGTTGTCGAGGAAGAGACTACAGATAGCACTATCTATCTTAATCTAATCTATGAAATAGAAGAGGGTAATGTTTATTATATCAACAGCATTACAGTTGAAGGTAATACTGTCTTCTCTGAAGAAGAGATTAACTCTCTCATTACTGTAAAGTCTGGAGATTTATATAACATAGATAAGATTGAAGCTATCTATACTTCTCTTGCAACAAAGTACTACGACAATGGTTATGTTTATTCAAATGTAACTCCAAATATTGAAAAAGAAGGAGACAATCTTGTTAATGTTTCTTTCTCAATTGTTGAAGGACCACAGACTGTTGTTGAAGAGATAAGAATTAATGGTCTTACAAAAACTAAGCCTTATGTACTAGAGCGTGAACTAGCTATCAAAGTAGGCGATGTATTCTCTCGTGCTAATTTTATTCAGTCTCAGCAGAATATGTACAACACCTCACTATTAAAGAATATCACAGCTAATCTTTATCCTGGCACAACCGAGAATGGTGTTATCTGTGAATTTAACGTAGAAGAAGGAAATCAGATGGAGCTTCAGTTCGGTGCAACATTTGGCGCCAACGAAATTGATGGCTTTCCTGTTTCTGGCTTCTTAAGCCTATCGAACTCTAACCTTGGAGGTAGAGGACGTAATTTAGTTCTTTCAACAGAGCTAAGCCCATCTACTCAGTCTCTTTCTGTCTCCCTTTCTGATGGTTGGGTTGGCGATAAGAGATGGTCTAATTCATTCTCGTTATCTGTAAACAGAAATGTTAGATCAAATACCCTCCAGAAGGCTCCAGGATCTGATTATTATGACGGAAGAGATGATAATGAGATGACTTATCCACTAGGTTATAACACAGCTTATGAGTGGTATAATTCTGGACAAGCAACACCAAGTAGTAGCTACCTCATGAAGTATGATAACTATGCTTTTACTATTGGTTATAATACAGGATATTCATGGGTATATACTCCGGGAACTCTCTCTGTTTCTGGTGGATTATCTATCGGTCTTAATAAGGCATACTATGATAGCAACAAGTATACACCATACGAAAAGCTCATTGAGTTATATCAAGAGAAGTGGCAGTTCTCAAATAAGCTTAATCTTTCTCTTACATGGGATGGTAGAAACTATGTAGATAAGACACCTCATGGCTATGTACTTTCTTCAACATTTACATATGCTGGTGGTATACTTGGTGGTCTATCAAATTACAATAAACTTGCGCTTTCTGCTAACCTATACAGAGGAATCTATCGCTTTGAGAATAAAGATACAGGAAGCGTAAAGAATCTTATTCTTGGCTTCTCTACAGAGGTAGATTTTATGTTCCCTCAGTTCTGGAACAAGAATA
>DHMZ01000090.1:0-28624 GCA_002406055.1 Spirochaetales bacterium UBA4629 | reverse complement strand
ATTGCTCGTGGTTTCCCTGTAAAGATAGATAAGTCATTCTTATGGAATAACCAAATTAGTCTTACTTATCCACTTGCTCAAGATGTAATTTCTCTAGAAGGATTTGCTTCTGCAACAGCTGTAACATCGAAGCTTGAAGATCTTTCATTCTCTGGCTTAGATTGGTACATGGCTGCAGGATTTGGCATAAAGATGGAAATCCCAGGTTTCCCACTTGGCTTATATCTTGTTAAGAATGCAACTGTTCTCTCAGGAGAGAGCTGGAAATGGACGAAGGGGCCACTCTTCTCTAGTGGTGAAAATAGTGGAGTAAGCTTAGTACTTGCTATCACTACATCTATTTATTGATAATGAGTGAAACAAATAATGAATTGACCCCTATGGTCAAGCAATATATGGAAATAAAAAAAGAGCATCAAGACAAGGTGCTCTTTTTCCGTTTAGGTGATTTTTATGAGATGTTCAATGATGATGCGATAGAGGTGTCAAAACTATTAAATTTGACACTTACGCATCGAGGCAGTATGCCTATGTGTGGCATTCCATATCATGCAGCAAAGAACTACCTCAAAAGATTACTTGAATATGGCAAGAAAGTGGCTATTTGTGAACAGTTTTTATCTCCGAGTGAGAATAAAAAGCTAGCAGATAGACAAGTAACGCAAATCTTTACTCCTGCAACAGTTGTTGATGAGGATTATTTAGATAGCTTATCTTCTTCATACATTACAGCTGTTAAGTATGATAGAAAGGCAATATATTGTGCTTGGGCAGACATTTCAACTGGGGAATTTAAAGTTACAACTCTAAATCTAGATAAATCATTTTCGTCTTTAGAGTCACTCTTATATAAAATTGAAAGCAAAGAGATTATTGTTCCTGATGATTTGTATTTTAGTGAAAAAAATTTTAGAGCTGTCATAGATAAAGAAAAGGCTATGATTAGTAAACTTCCTGACTGGTATTTTTCACTAAAAGAAGGAAGAAAAAAGATTGTTAGTCAATTTGGGCAATCTGCTTTGAGGCTAATTGGACTGGATGAAAAAGATCCTCTTTTAGCTGTTATTGGCGCATTACTTGATTACATAGAAGAGAATGCTAAAACTGAGCTTCCTCAACTTAAGTACATTGAGAAGGTCTCTGATGAAAGCTATATGGTTCTTAACACAGCTACAGTAAAGAATTTAGAGCTTGTTAAGAACTTAGTAGATAGCAGTACTTCTTATACGCTTTTTTCATCTATAAATCGCACATGTACTCCTAGTGGAGCAAGGTTTTTAAAAGAACAACTTATTCACCCACTTATCTCTATAGATAAAATAAAAGAGAGAGAGAAGTGGATAAAAAAGCTTGTCGACAATAGTGAAGAGAATAAGAGAGTAAGAGTGCTACTAAAGAACATTAGTGACTTAGAACGCTTGAGCGTTAAAGCTAGTATGAAGCGTCTTACGCCTCGTGACTTAATTGCTATTAGCGAAAGCACATCAGCTTTCCTTTCTTTAGTTGAAGAAAATGACGATTATTTATCACTTGTTGACGAGAAGAATAGTTTTGACTTTTCTTCTTTGATTGATTTTTCAACTAATGTAATTAAAGCAATTAACAGAGACTGCACTAATATAAACAATGCAGGAACGATAATTAATGATAGCTATGATGAACGATTAGATGAACTAAGAGAAATTGCGCACTCTGGCTCTAAACTCTTGACTGATTATTTAGAGAAAGTAAGAGAAGAGACTGAAATTACAACTCTAAAAGTAGGTGAGAATAGAATTATCGGTTCATACTTAGAGGTAAGTAAAGGTCAACTTGATAAAGTCCCATCTTACTTTATTAGACGACAAACTCTTGTTGGAGGAGAAAGATTTTCAACTGAAGAACTCAATAAAATCCAAGAAGAGATTTATACAAGTAAAGATAAAGAAGCGATAAGAGAAAGAGAGGTATTCTCTTCTTTCATAAATACAGCCTTTTCTTTAGCCAATGATATAGAGAAAATGGGAAGAATAATAACGCTTCTTGATTTCTTCTCATCTGGTGCAACTTGTGCTCTTGAAAAGAAATATGTTATGCCAGAGATGATTGAAAGTGGCGAAATTGATATTGTTGATGGTAGGCATCCTGTTGTTGAAGATAATTCGGAAAACTACATACCTAACTCATTCTCTTCTTCATCTTCTCGTTTTAGTTTGATTACTGGTCCTAATATGGCTGGTAAATCTACATATTTAAGAGAAATAGCGCTAATCACTCTTCTTGCGCATACAGGCTACTTTGTTCCAGCAAAAAGCGCAACAATACCATTAACAGATAAAATCTTCTGTCGTGTTGGTGCACAAGACAATCTTTCAAAGGGAGAATCAACATTCCTTGTTGAGATGAGTGAGTCTGCGCAAATACTTTTGTCTCTTACGCCTCGTAGTCTCGTAATCATGGATGAAATTGGAAGAGGTACAAGTACGCAAGATGGAATGAGTATTGCCTATGCAATTGCCTCATACTTAAGAAGAGCTGGCTGCATAACTCTGTTTTCTACTCATTACCATGAGCTTACGATGCTAGATACCACTGGAATTCAGCTGTTGCACATGGCTGTTTTAGAGGAAAAGAATCAAATAACATTCTTAAGAAAGGCAGAAAAAGGTGTTGCCA
This sequence comes from Spirochaetales bacterium UBA4629, assembly GCA_002406055.1. Classification (GTDB taxonomy): domain Bacteria; phylum Spirochaetota; class Spirochaetia; order Sphaerochaetales; family Sphaerochaetaceae; genus Ornithospirochaeta. The sequence continues at coordinate 25,969 of DHMZ01000090.1, read as the reverse complement.
CATCTAGTTATGGTATTCATGTTGCAAAGATTGCTGGACTTCCAAGAGAGGTAATTAATGAAGCTAATTCATTCATGAAGAAACACTTTGCTGATTACTCAATTATTGATGAAGAAGGAAGTTTATTTAGTCAGCAAAGCGTCGATATTACTATAAAAGATGAGATCTTTGATTTAGTAAACGGCTATGACACAAATTCTTCAACTCCTCTTGATGCTCTTTTATTTATTAACGAACTCAAGGAAAAGATTGAGAAAGAAGGGTAACTTTGTTGCTTTGTAGGTTTTTATAATATATGGACTCAATGATTGTTTTTATTATCAATGTAGTTTTTTGTTCAATTGTTGTTGCAGTTCACTTAGATAGACGAGTAAGAGAGCGTGAAAGAGTTGGAGACATTACAAAGTGTTTTCTTATTCCAAGCCTGTACTTAACACTTTTTACTGCATCAAAAGCTTTTCCTAGAGAAATATATAGGCCAGAACTCTTATTTTTGATTGCATTCTTCTATACGCTTGGCGATATTCTCTTACTTAAGAAAACGCCAACTTGGCGATTCTTAGTTGGAGCACTCTCGTTTATTTGCGGTCATATTGTATATATAATCTATTTCAGCCATTTTGGCTTGAATATTTATACTCTTCTTGGTGGAATGATTTTATTTGGCATTCCTTTGATATATCTAATTCTTAAGATTATAAAGAGTAACCCTAAATACGCTATTGGTTATATTATCTATGGCTTAACGCTATATTTCTTTGGCGTTGGAATGTCTGCTGTCTTCTCATTTAAGTATTTAAAGACTTCAATTCTTGTATTTATAGGAGTTTGGCTCTTTATCTATTCAGATAGTAGAATCGCGCTTAATTCTCTTTTAAAAGACGGTAAGAATAGAAGCTTTATGATAATGCTTACATATATAGCAGCAAACTTATTTCTTGTTTTGGGTGTTTGGTGTATTAATGTTCCTCTTACTGCTTGACAAGAGAATAAAAGAAAGATATTTTTTACATAGTTTCATTTAAAGTTATTTAAAAGGGACCGGGTTAACCGAGTCCCTTTATTTATGAAGGATTTTATGCTTAGTTTTGGTGAAGAAAAGAATGATATTTTTAGAGAAATAGATAGTCTTGTTTCTTCTCTTTCTTTAATACCTGTTGAGGTAAGCAAGATGGAAAACAAGAACAGTATTTCTTTGAAAGTTGTTCTTTATAAGAAAGATGGCGAGATAAACACCGATGATTTGGAAAAGGCATATAACTTACTTTTTCCTCGTTATAGTGTTCTATTTGACTCGCGTGATCTTACTCTTGAAGTATCTAGTCCTGGCTTGCAGAGGACGCTAAAAGATTATCATGAGTTTTCTGTATTCGAAGGAAAAAGAGTAAGGCTATACTCTGTTTCTTATTCTTCTTATGTATCTGGAATTGTTAAGAGTACAGATGAGAAAAGCGTAGTTCTAACCAATTACATAATAGAAGATAAGAAAGAAGAAGGAGAGGAGATTACTCTTCTTTTCTCTGATATTGCAAAGGCAAAGCTTGATTATAAATGGGAGGATAAAAATGATAAATCTCACAAGTGAAATCAACTCAATGATGGTTGAGAGAGATATGAAATTTCAAGAAGTTACATCTTTGATTAAAGATATGCTTCGCAGTGCATACAAAAGAAAATTCGGCACAGAAGAGAATGTAGAGGTCAAATTCTATGAAGATAGCAAGAAAAACTACTATGTTGAAATCTTTGCTAAGAAGCTTGTTGTTGCTGAAGAAGATTACTTTAACGCTGTAACTGAGATTCCTCTTGATGAAGCAAGAGAAGTTGCTGGCGATGATGTCGAAATTGGTGATGAATTAGAGATTTCTCTTGATCCTAAATCTTTTGAATATTCAGCTGTTCAGTCAGCTAAGCAGCGTGGTCAGGCTGTAAGTAAGGAACTTACAGATGACAAGACATACTATAAAGCTAAATCTATGGAGTTTTCACTTGTAAAGGGAGAACTCAAAAAGAAGAGCAAGAATGGTGCTGATTGGTTTGTAGATATTGGCTTTGGCGATGAAAATCTTGCTGTTTTTCCTCTTCGTGGACAATCTCCACGTGAGACCTATGATTTAGGCGATAACCTCCGTTTCTTTGTTGAGAAAGTAGATAAGGGTGACGATGAGATTGTTCGTGATCCTAAGACTGGAAAGGCTAAGAAAAAGAAAAAGGGTGTTAAGATTTACCTCTCTCGTTCTTCAAAAGAGTTTGTTAAGGCCCTTCTTGAAAACACATTCAGAGAAGATATCGACAACGGTAACCTTGTTATTAAGGCAATTGCTCGTCAGCCAGGTATTAGAACAAAGATTGCTGTCGATACTAAGAAGGCCGATGTTGATCCAGTAGGAACAGCAGTAGGTAAGGCTGGACAGAAGATTCAGCAGATTATGAGTGAACTTGAAGGTGAAAAGATTGATGTTGTTAGATATAATACAGATCCTATCGTCTTTATTGCTAATGCACTTATTCCTGCTCAGGTTCAGAGAGTAATTGAAGTAGACCCACAGACTAAGTACGCTATTGCTATCGTTGATGATTCACAACAGGGTATTGCTATTGGTCAAAATGGTGTAAACGTTAAGCTTGCAAAGGCCCTTTGCGACTGGCTTATTGATGTTAAGACTAAGACTCAGTTTAACGAAATGGAGTCTACGCTTCTTATCCATGAAAATGTTGGTTCTCTCTTTAAGAATGATGAAGAAAATGAAAAAACTGAGAATGCTGAAGTAGCATCTACTCAGGAAGAACCAGTAAAGGAAGAGAAGAAGGAAGAGCCTATTAGCAATGAAAAGCTTGGTATCAACGAAGATGAAACTCCAATTACAGATATTGGACTTAGCGATGAACTTGTTAAGAAGCTTCATGATATTGATATTTGGGCTATTGAAGAATTCTTTGAATATAGTAACGAAGAGCTACTTGAACGTGGTCTTAGTCAGAGCGATATAGATACTGTTCGTGGTAGTGTTGAAATTGTTACAGATGAAGAAGAGGATTCTTTTGAATGTCCTATTTGCCATAAAATGGTTCCATCTGGTGTAACAGTTTGTCCAAACTGTGGAGCAGAATTCGAATTTGAGTAATACTAAAGGTATATATGTTGGAAGAAAAGAATAAAGTTAAGGTTAACATTATTAAAAAGGTAGCTCCTCAGCCGAAAGAGACTGTGGAGAAGAGTGTTAAAGCTGAAGAAGTACCTGAAAAGAAGAAAGTTGTTGTTAAACTTAAAGCTCCTAAAGCTACTGTTAAGCCTGTTTTAAAGGTTAAAGAGAACCATGCTCCAGAAGAGAGTAAAAAAGAAAAGGAAGCTCCTGTAAAGAGTGAAGCAAAGAAAGAAAATGCTAAGGCTCCTATTAAGGAACAGGTCATTGACGGAAAGAGTTTTATGAACAATAACACGAGTCATATTAGTAATACTCGTATTCAGTCTACAATTCATAATGGACCAGTTATTATTCATGCTCCTCAAACTCCACCAGAACCTGCAAAGGTTGAATCTAATAGACCTAGAGTTCAGGGTATTGTTGGTGGACGCCAGATGGGCAAGCAGCCTTTTGGTCAGCGTAATGGTTTTAACAAAAATGGTGACAGACCATTTAATAAAAGAGAGGGCAATGGCCAGTTTAGACAAAACTCTAATGGACCACGTTCTTATTCTCCTGATCAAAATAAGCCAGGCTTTAATCGTCAAGGCTCAAACAATCAGAGGCCATTTAATCCTAATAGATTTTCTCCAACAGGAAGACCTCAGGTTAACAGCCAAGCATCTCCATTAGAATTAAACCAGAAGAATGGCAATAGAAAGGCCAATATCTCTTCTAGCAAAAAGAAGGATAAGGATAATAAGTGGGATAGAGACGAAGAGGTCGACTTTGCTTTAGAGAAAAAGAAGAAGGCATTAGAAAAGAAGGCTGCTGTACCTCAGAGTATCGACATCATGGAGAATATCACAGTTGCAGATTTAGCTAAGAAGATGAATCTAAAGGCTTCTGATATCATCTCAAAGCTCTTCAAAATGGGCATGATGGTTACTATCAACCAACAAATTGACCATGAGACAGCCGAGATTATTGCTTCTGAGTATGGCTGTGAAGTACATCTTGTTTCTCTCTACGATGAAACTGTTATTGAGACAGAAGAGGATAAGGAAGAAGATTTAGTTCCACGTCCACCAATTGTCACTATTATGGGACACGTTGACCATGGTAAGACAAAGCTCTTGGATGCAATTAGAAGTACAAATATTGTTGCAGGCGAGTTTGGTGGTATTACACAGCACATCGGTGCTTATAAAGTCAATGTTCCTGGTAAGGGTGATATTGTCTTCTTAGATACTCCGGGTCACGCTGCATTTTCAATGATGAGAGCTCGTGGAGCTCAGGTAACAGATATTGTTGTTCTTGTTGTTGCTGCTAACGATGGTGTTATGCCTCAGACAAAGGAAGCAATTGACCATGCTAAGGCTGCAAAAGTTCCAATCATTGTTGCAATAAATAAGTGTGATTTACCTGAAGCAAATCCAGATAGAGTTAAGCAACAGCTTTCAGACTTAGGCTTAATGCCTGAAGATTGGGGTGGTCAGACTCTCTATTGTGAGATTTCTGCTCTTAAGAAGATTGGTATTGAAGATTTGCTTGATACTATTCTCTTACAGGCTGAAGTATTAGAGCTTAAAGCTAATCCTAAGTGTAGAGCATCTGGTAAGGTTCTTGAATCTAAGATTGACCAGGGCAGAGGAACAGTTGCAACTGTAATTGTCCAGAAGGGTACTTTGCATCAAGGTGACTACTTTGTTGCCGGTATATATTCTGGTCGTGTTAGAGCAATGTTCGATGATACAGGTAAAAAGATTCAGGAAGCTGGTCCTTCAACTCCTGTTGAAATAATAGGATTAAGTAATATTCCTTCTGCTGGTGATCCGTTCCAGGTAACTGAAGACGAAAAGACAGCTCGTAGCATTGCTATAAAGAGACAGGAACTTGAAAGACTTGGTGAAAATAGCAACAAGAACAAGGTAACTCTTGAGAACTTTAACGAGAAGGTTAAGGAAGGAACAATTACTGACTTCAATGTTGTTATTAAGGGCGATGTTCAGGGTTCTGTTGAAGCATTAACTGGAGTACTTGAAAAGCTAAGTACACCTGAAATTAAACTTAATGTCATAAGAGCATCTGCTGGTGCTATTATTGAAAGTGATATTAACCTTGCTTCTGCTTCATCTGCTATTGTTATTGGTTTCAACGTAAGACCAACACCTAGAGCACAGGCATTAGCTAATGAAGAGAAGGTTGAGATCAAGAAATACAATATTATTTATGATGTTGTAGATGATATTAAAGCTGCAATGGAAGGTATGCTAAGTCCTGTTACTAGAGAAGTTGATATTGGTAAGGCTGAAGTTAGAAATACCTTCAAGGTTCCAAAGGTCGGTCTTATTGCTGGTTGTATGGTTATCGAAGGAAAGGTTAAAAGGAATAGCCTAGTAAGAGTAATCAGAGACTCTATACAGCTTAATAAGGATATGATAAAGATTTCTTCTCTCAAGAGATTTAAGGATGATGCTAAAGAGGTACTTGAAGGTTTCGAGTGCGGTATTGGACTTGAGAATTGGCAAGATCTCCAGGTTGGCGATATTCTAGAAATCGTTGAGACAGAAGAAGTTAAGAGGACACTAGAGTTTAATGAGTGAGTTTTCACAGGAAAGACTTGAGAGCAGAATTATGGAAACTATTTCTTCTCTCATAGTCTTAGGAGATATTAAAAATCATAATCTATCTACGCTCGTTTCAATAACTAGAGTTGATCTTTCACCAGATAATAGTCAGGCGAAGATACATGTTTCGTACATTGCAGATAACTCTGTTTTGGATAAATCTGTCTTGGCTCTTAATCAAGCTTCTGGTTATATTCAATCGCGCTTAGCAAAGGTATTGAAAACAAAGAAAACACCTGTTTTAACATTTGTTAAAGACGATTCTTATATTGAAGGCGATAAGCTAAATAGATTAATTGACGAAGTAAATAATAAGTAAGATGAGTTCTAATTTCTCAATATTTCTTTTTGATAAAGATGAAAACATAACTTCTTTTTCGTCTCTTGGAAAGTTTAAAAGAGAGCACAGAGGCGAAAAGGTTGGGCATGCTGGGACATTAGATAAGTTTGCATCTGGTTTGATGATTTGTATGATAGGGGGAGCTACCAAGCTCAACCCTATCTTTTCGTCGTTTGATAAGAGCTATAGAGCTGAGCTTCTCTTTGGTAGTGAAACAGATACTTTAGACAGAGAAGGTATTGTTGTAAAAAAATCAACGACAATTCCTACTTATGAAGAGATTAAGTCAGTTCTTCCTTCCTTTATAGGTAAACAAAAGCAAGTCCCACCTTTATATTCTGCCATCCATGTTAATGGCGAGAGGGCATATATAGAAGCAAGAAAGAACCATGAAGTGGATCTTCCTGAGCGAGATATTGAGATATATGATATAAATCTTGTTTCTTATAGTGACAATAAAGCAATTATTGATTGCTCTGTTTCTAAAGGAACATATATACGTTCTCTTGCTCGTGATATTTCTTATCGCTTAAATACATGTGGCCATCTTGTTAATTTAAGACGTACACAAGTTGGGCCGTTTAAACTTAGTGATGTTGGTCTATCTAACCGTGAGCTTTTAGATAAAACGGGTCTTTTTGGTACTTACCGCGTCTCGTCAAAGTATAAAAAAGAGATAGATAATGGATTTATTAGAAGAGAAAACCTTATAAAAGAAGATGATAAACCAACTCAATTTGGCTACCTATACATGGATAACGAGTTGTATGGTTATATAGAGGTTTTAGATAAAGTAAAGGTCCTTACGCGAGTTTAAAATGAAAGAGTACAATTTTGAAGATCTATTAAAAAGCGGAGAGCTCAAAGATAAAAAGGCAATTATTACTATTGGTGTCTTCGATGGCTTTCATTTAGGACACCAAAGCCTTGTTGAAGGAATGATAAAGGAAAAGGAAAAATACCCAGATGCAATCCTCGTTCTAATTACTTTTGATCATAATCCTAAAACAGATAAGCCTAAAAATGTCGATACGTTGCGTTTAAGAAAAGAAATGGCAGAAAAGAATGGCATTAATTCTTTTGTAGTAATTGACTTTTCTACTAATTTCAGTAGAATTTCAGGGTGTGGGTTTATAGAAATGCTTTTGCGTTCCTTTGACCCAGTTGCTCTTGTAGTTGGTGAGGATTTTCGTTTTGGTCATCCTTCTTCAGCTCAGGGTGCAAAAGACCTCGATTCTTTATTCCTTCAATATGGAAAGAGGGTGGAGGTAGTTATCAAAAAATCAATTCTTACTGAGGGTGGAGAAAAGATCTCGTCAACTCTTGTAAGAAGGGTGATAGAAAAAGGTGAGGTTGAATGTATTTCTTCACTCATCGGCCGAGATTATAGAGTAGATATAATGGATAAACCATTTGAACTAAATTCTGTAGGCTTGGTTATGCTAAAATCTTCCATCCAACAACTTCTGCCGCCACCGGGAGTTTATGGAACGAAGTTAGCTTTTAAAGATGGTTCTTTAATTGTTGTTGATTGCATGATAGGTGATTCTAAAGTTGTAATTGATAAGAAAGGACTGATGGAAAAAGTAGACGACGTGGGAAAGTTGAAGCAATTAGATTCAATCTATTTTTTGGAGAAGAAAAATGGTATCAAGTGAAACAAAAAAGCAGATCATCGAGAAGTTCGGTGGAAACACAGCAAACACAGGAGATGCAAAGGTTCAGGTTGCTCTCTTAACAGCAAGAATTAACGACTTACAGAATCACTTTAAGGCTAACCCTAAAGATCATGCTTCTAGACGAGGTCTATTAATGCTTGTTGGTCAGAGAAGAAGACTTCTTGCATACATTAAGAATAGAGATATTGATGAGTACAGATCATTAATCGCTGAACTCGGAATCAGAAAATAAAATTATAATAAGCCAGAGTTTAACCTCTGGCTTAAAATGTCTATAAAAGAACAAAAAAAGAAAGAAAGAAGGTTTATTAATGTCAAATTTAACAACAGTAAAAGTAAACGTAGGTGGTATTGACTTAGAGTTTGAAAGTGGAAAAATTGGCAAGCAGGCAAATGGATGTGTATTTGCTCGTTACGCTGGTTCAGTTGTTATTGCAACTGTTTGTTGTGGTGAAGCTCCAAGTGAACCAATTGACTACGTACCAGTATCTGTTGAGTACAATGAAAAGTACTATGCTGCTGGAAAGATTCCTGGAGGATTCTTAAAGAGAGAATCAAAACCAAAAGATAAAGAGATTCTTGTTTCAAGACTTATCGACAGACCAATGCGCCCTCTCTTTGATAAGGCTTTTGGTAGAGAAATTCAGATTGTTCCAACAGTTGTTTCTTCTGATATGGTTCATACACCAGATGTTGTTGCTATTAACGCTGCTTCTTGTGCTGTAACTATTTCAGATATTCCATTCTATGGTCCTATTGCTGCTGTAAGAGTTGCAAAGATTGGATCTGAATTTGTTATTAACCCAACATTCCAGCAACTTGGCCAGGCTGCGCTAGATATAGTTGTTGCTGGTACACATGATGGTATTACAATGGTTGAAGGTGGAGCTCACGAAGTAAGCGAAGATGATATGCTACAGGCTATCAGCTGTGCTCAGCCTGTTATTAGCCAGATTTGTGAAGCTCAAGTAAAGATGAGAGAGCTTTGTGGAAAAGAAAAGCTTCCTCTCATGGAAATTAAAGAAGAAGATACATCTTGGATGAACGAGATGAAAGAGTATGCTTATCCACTAGAAAAGGAAGCTTCTTTTGTTAAGGGTAAGATGAATAGAGGTAATGCTCTTAGTGCAGTTCATGCTCAAGTTAAAGAAAAGTTTGCATCTTTAATTGATGAAGAAGATGGAAGAATGGCTCAGACAGATAAGATGTTTGAGGATATGGAATATGAAATTCTTCGTTCTTCAATTCTTAATGATGGCGTCAGAACAGATGGTAGAAAGGTAACAGAAATTAGACCAATTACATGTGAAGTTTCTGTTCTTCCTTGTACACATGGTTCTGCTTTATTTACAAGAGGTGAGACACAGTCTCTTGCTGTAACTACTCTTGGTACAGTTAATGATGAGCAGCTCTTCGATAATATTGATGGAGAAAAGACATATTCTAACTTTATGCTTCATTATAACTTCCCTCCATATTCTGTTGGTGAATGTGGACGTTTAACAACAGGAAGAAGAGAGATCGGACATGGACACCTTGCTCAGCGTGCTCTTGAAGCTGTTGTACCTAAGAAGGATGTCTTCCCATACACAGTTAGAGTTGTTTCTGAAATCATGGAATCTAATGGTTCATCATCAATGGCTAGTGTTTGTGGCGGTTGTCTATCATTAATGGATGCAGGTGTTCCTATTAGTAAGCCTGTTGCAGGTATTGCTATGGGTCTTATCACAGAAGGTGCTGATTACTCTAAGTATGTAATACTTTCTGATATTCTTGGTGAAGAAGATCACTTAGGTGACATGGACTTCAAGGTAGCAGGTACTAAGGATGGTATTACAGCTTTCCAGATGGATATTAAGATTGCAGGTGTTACACCTGAAATCATGAGAAAGGCTCTTAACCAGGCTAAAGAAGGGAGAATGCATATTCTTTCTATCATGGCAGATACTCTTCCTGGTCCAAGAAGTGAAGTAAGTGAACTTGCTCCAAAGATCCTTTCTGTTAAGGTTCCTGAAGATAAGATTGGTGCTGTCATTGGTACAGGTGGAAAGACTATTCGTTCTGTTGCTGAGCAGAGTGGTGCAGAGATTAACATTGATGATGATGGAAACGTAATGATTTATGGTAAGAATAATGCATGTGCTCAGGAAGCTAAGCGCCTTGTTCTCTCTATCATCGAAGAACCAGAAGAAGGAAAGATTTACCATGGTGTAGTTAAGAGAATTGTTGACTTTGGCGCATTCATTGAAATTCTTCCAGGAAAAGAAGGTCTATGCCATATCTCTAAGCTAAGCAGAAGCAGAGTTAAGAATGTCTCTGATGTTCTTTCTGTTGGACAGGAAGTTGATGTTAAGCTTACTGAAATTGATAGAATGGGCAGATTAAACCTCTCTTATATCGATGCTCAGCCAAATAGCGAAAGCGAGGAGGAGACTCCAAAAGAGACAACTGATGGTGAAAGCAAAAAAGACGATAGTAAGAAAAACGATAGAAAGAGAGAGCATAGAGGTTTCAAGAAGGATAGATTCCATAAGAACGAAAAGAAGGAAAACAAGGAAAACGAATGAGCATTTGTCTTCGTTTTAAAAAGAAAGATAATAGCGTGAGCCTACCTGAGTATAAGACGGTAGGCTCTGCTGGTGCTGATATAAAAGCACATCTTTCTTCTCCTATTACAATTTTTCCTTTAGAAAGAAAAACGATACCAACAGGTCTTTTTCCAGAGATACCTGTTGGTTATGAAATTCAAATTCGTCCTCGTTCTGGTCTTGCTTTTAACAGTGGTATTACTGTTTTAAATACTCCAGGTACAATCGATAGTGATTATAGAGGCGAAATAAAGATTTGTCTTATTAATCTTTCTAATGACTCTTTTACTGTAAATGATGGTGACAGAATTGCCCAAATGGTTGTAGCACCTGTTATTCAATCTACATTTTCAGAGGTAGATGAGATTACTTCAACAGAGAGAGGCGAGGGAGGATTTGGTTCCACCGGAGTGTAAGATGGCTCACTCTGATTCTTTACTATTAAATAAATATATAACAAAGGAATTTTTGAAGAACTTTTTAGTTTCATTCTTCTTTTTCTTTGCAATTTTCTTTGTTAATTCAATTCTTCTTTTAGTACAAAAGATTCTTTTGAAAAACATCTCATTTGCTGTGATGATTGAGATGGTTTTGCTTTATATGCCACAGTTTTTGGTCTATACATTTCCATTTGCAACACTAACTAGTTCATCTATGGTTCTTGGTGATATGTCATCAAGCAATGAGCTATTAGCACTTCGTAGCTTAGGTATTGAACGAAAGAAGGTATATTTACCTTTAATTGTTCTCTCTATAATTCTTTCAATCTGCACATTTCTGATTTCAGATATTCTTCAACCTTATACAAGCGTTATCTACAGAGATAAACTATCATCTCTTATGGCAGAAATGCCAACAATGGAGATAGAGAGTAATAGTACAAATAGCATTGGCAATATTGTTTTATCTAATGGAAAAGCCGATGGTACAACAATTGAAGATATAGTCTTATTCACAAAAGATGAAAAAGACTACGATAAAACTGTAATAAGTAAGAGTGGCGAGTTAGAGCTAATTGATAACTACAACTACGTTTATTCACTTCGTCTTAGTGAGCCTGAGCTCCTTATTTCTGATATTCGTGATAGCTCTAATTATGCTTTTTCTAAAGCTGAGAGCGCAGTCTTTTATTTAGATTTTTCTTCTCAAATTCCGTCTCTTACATCAACAAGCCCCGTTAACCTTACGAGTCTTGAACTTATTGATACAATCAAAGAAAGAAATATAGTCCAAGCTGAAGATAGAGAAGACTATTACATTGATAAAGAAAGTATTCTCTTAAATCTTTCTAGTATTATAGAAAGAGGCATTGTTGAAGAGAATGAAGTAGATGACATTAATATGGTGAAGGATAGATTAGCGACAATAGGAAAATTGCCAGTTAATTTTTATGGCCAGTATTATAAGAGTGAGTTAAGCAAAAAAGTAACTCTTTCTTTAGGCTGCTTTGTTCTTACGCTATTAACTCTTCCATTATCTACAGTTAGAGTAAAGCATGGTAAGCTAACTGGCTTTGCCATTGCAATTTTAATTGCCGTTGCCTATTGGTATATGATATTTGCAGTCCAACTTCTTATCTTTGATATATCATTTGATCCTTATATTTTAATTCTTTTACCAGATATTTTTATTGCTTTGCTTGCAATTATTCTGCTTTATAGAAATAGGAGAGCATAGAGTGAAGGTTCTTGATAAATACATTATCTCTTCTATTATGAAAACAGCATTAATTGCTACAGTTGTATTTTCTTTAATTCTTGCTGGTGTAGAGCTTTTTGGTAAGATGGATAGCATTCTTACGGGTGGTGTTGGCTTTCTTGATGTGCTCTCTTATGCTTTTTTATGCATACCTCAGTATTTTATAATGGTATTTTCAATCTCGCTTCTATTTAGCACCACCTATTTCCAATCTTCCTTAAGTGCTAATAATGAGCGAATTGCATTATTGAATGCAGGACTATCTAAATGGAGATTGTTTAAGCCAATCTTCTTTTTAGCTATAGTGTTAACTATTTTCTCTTTCTTACTTTCTGAATCTTTTATTAAGGATCTAGATGCAAAGAGAGAGACGCTGAGTGAAAACTTATTCGGACTCTCTTCAACTCAAGATAGCAGAAACATTGTTCTTAATAGCGATAATGGATATGTTGTCTACACTAATCGTTATACAGATTACGATAAGAGGATTATTTCTCCTATTATTATAAAAGAAGAAAATGGCAATTTACTCATAAGAATTAGTGGCAGAAGTGGGTATTACGAGAACAATCATTGGATTATTGATGATGCAAACGTCTATAGATATGAAGATGGTGTAATAAGTAATACGTATTATTCAAGCTATGAATTAGATGATTTAAACTTAGAGCCTGATTTTTTTAAGTCTAATAACATAAATGTGGAAACAATGGATATTCAAAGAGCCTTCGAATATTTAAAAAAGCTTAAACAAACAGATAGAGAGGTTTGGCAAGAAAAGGCAACAGACTACTATAGAAGTCTTTTTAAAGCTCTATCTGTATTTGTGCTTTTATGTATAACAGGAGCATTGGATTATAACTTAAAAAAGAACGTTTTGCTTTTTTCAATTATACAATCATTATCGATTGCTATTGTATATTATGTTTCAGACATGGTATTTTCAATATGTTCACATCAGGGAGCTATTATGCCATTTATGGCTGTTTTGCTTCCTGTTATAACAACAGTTTTCGTTGCTTTAATTATTAATTATATAGGGAAAAAAATTTAGATGGGAATTTATACTGAACTTATTAGAAGTACAGAATGCAAAGCCAGAATTGGTGTTGTACATCTTCCACATGGAGATGTTTCAACTCCTGCCTTTATGCCTGTTGGAACTAATGGAACTGTGAAAGGTATCTATCACGATACAATTAGAGAGATGGGATATAAACTGATTTTAGCTAATACATATCATTTGTATCTAAGACCAGGCTTGGAGGTTTTAGAGAGCTATGGCGGCTTACATAATTTTTCATCTTGGGATAAAAATATCTTAACAGATAGCGGTGGCTTTCAAGTTTTCTCTCTTTCTGGTTTAAGAAAAATAAAAGAAGAGGGCGTTACATTCCAAAGCCATATTGATGGATCCAAGCATATCTTTACACCAGAGAAGGTTGTTAACATTCAACGTGTTATTGGTTCAGATATAGCAATGTGTTTAGATGTTTGTACTCCACCTAAAATTGAATATAAAGATGCAAAAGAAGCTTGGAGAATTACTAAGCTTTGGGCTGAAAGATCTCTAGAGGAAAGAAAGAGGTTAGGTGAGAGCTTCAAAGGAAATCTCTTTGGAATCGTACAGGGTAACTTCTTTGAAGATCTAAGACGCGAAAGTGCAATGACACTAAGTGATATGGATTTCCCTGGAATAGCAATTGGTGGCTTAAGCGTTGGGGAGAGCAAGGAAGAATTTAGAGATATGCTAAGCTACACAGCGGAATATGTAACAGAAGAAAAACCAAGATACGTTATGGGAATTGGTAGCCCTGATTATATTCTCGACTGTGTTGAAAACGGCATTGATCTATTTGATTGCGTTCTTGCTACTCGTATTGCGCGTAACGGTGCAGCTTTCACAGATGATGGCTTAGTTACACTTAAGAAAGCTATTCACACATTTGATGAGAGACCTTTGCAGGATGGATGTACATGTACATGTTGTAGAGAGTATTCACGAGGCTACTTACATCACTTAATTAAATGCAATGAAATGCTCGGTGGCATGCTTATAACAGAGCATAATCTCCATTATCTATATAACTTTGTCGAGAGAATTAAAGAAGCAATTAGAGAAGATAGATTCTTAGAATTTAAGAAGAATTATTTGAAGAGGTTTTATTCTAAATAATTATTGATATTGTAAAGAATAAATATAAATGCCTAGGAATCCTAGGCATTTTGTTTATTTATCGATCGACACTTACTTTTTCTATTTTCTGAATAAGATAGGTTGTACTTAGACTTCCATTCTTAAATTCAACAGTGTCACCAACAACATGGTTAATCAAGCTCTGTCCAATTGGTGCGTTGATATCGATAATGTTGTTGTCTGGGTCAGATTCCCAACGTCCAAAGAATGTAAATGTCTTTGTCTCGTTGGTGTTTTTATCTAAGAGTGTAACCTTTGTTCCAAAGCCAACACGACCAGCGACAACATCATTATCTGTCATAATCTTAACGGAGCTAAGCTCATTAGCAAGCTTCTCAAATTCTCTATCAAGGAAAATCTTATGATCTTTTGCATATTGATACTCAGAGTTTTCTCTTAAGTCTCCTAACTCACGAGCTGTTTTAATCTCATGGAGTGTGAAAGGAATCTGATTCTCTTTAATATCTATAAGCTCTGCTTGCTTTCTATCGAAAGAAGCTTTAGTACACATGAAGCCTCTCATAACACTAATTTCATGCTTTTCTTCCTTAACTTCCTTTTCTCCAAAATCGAAATTTGTGAATCGAGCAAGAATTAGACTCTTAAAGCCTTCCTTTTCTTCTTCAGTTAGTCCTGCATTCCAAACAAGGTGAGAAGAGAGTTTTTTGATATCTTCTTCGCTTGCGCTCTTAAGATACTGCGAAAGATTCTTGAGTCCAATTAAATCGTCTCTAAGAGCCTTTCTCTGTCTATCTTCTGCGTAAGATGAATACAAGAATGATAGGGCATTAAGTTCTGTAAGAATAAATTCATCCTGACTAATCTTGCAATTCTTTAGGTCATTCTTTGTGACGCCATTTTCAACAAAGAAGCAGAAAGCAATAAGATTGTTCTTATAGTCTGATAGTGTACGAGCCATATACTCACTGAACTTCTTTGCATTTACTTGATTCATCTTTCTCATCAACTCTTTAGTTGGGTTGACAGGGAAGATTAGCTCTAATGTGTCATATGCTTTCTTATCTACATCACAAAGCATGTCTACATAAGCCTTCTTACTGTTTTTGCAGCTTAAGCCTTCATAGACACTCTTTTTTTCTGTAATAGAAAGAGGAGAGTAGAGCTCTGTAAATGAAAGATCAGATTGGATTGGAACTCCTTTTTCTCCCATGCTTTCTACAACAAGTAAAGCTTCAATTCTAGTTGCAATAGAGTTCTTCTCATCTTTTAGATAATCAGCAAAATATCTAACCATCTCAAGAATTGAATCTGATGCAAAATCAATTGAATCATCATCGCTTGCTTCAAGTAGGCAAGATACCTTCTTAGAGAAATCTTTGTAGCCAATAAATGTTTCATAGAGTCTCTCTTCTCTTGTTGAAGGATAATCTCTTAAATGGAAAGTATTCTTATTGATGATATCAATATAAGGATTAATAAGAGCCATTTGCTTTATGCTCTTACTTACGCTGTCCCATTCCTTTTCGTTTAGTACAGATGGAACAAGTTCCTCTTTCATCTCTTTAATCTGTGCAGATTTGCCAGGAGATGAGATAAGCATAGTAACTAAAAGCCAATCATAGCCTCCATCTGAGAATATCTTTTCTCTGATTACTTCAACTTTCTTTCCTTTCTTAATTGCCCTTATATCTTGGTTAGAGAGTGCAGTTAAGGATTGCATAGCATTTTGAATATTAATCTTTACTTCGTCACCAGGACGAGTTGAGAACTTAACAGTTAATAGTCCTGCAGGGCTAACATCTGTAATGAGTCCTACTTTCTTTGTTGCATTCTGCAAAACATATGTATTCTTTGAATAAGCAATGTTTTTCAAGAAATCATCTAAAGCTTTAACAGGATCTATATTTGCTTTAGTTACATCAAAATGCTTTGAACAATCTTCGTATCTTGAGCTCTTAGAGTATCTTTCTTTAAGAACTTGGCTTAGCTTTTCTCTTATTTCGGCATCGGCACTATCAATAGATAGAATTGTACGACATACAGATATAATATTTTCAATATTCTTTCTTCTGATAAGAGATGTAGTCTCTTCAGTAAAGCTTTCCTTTTCTTTATATAGGTAACTAAGTAGCATCTTAGCTAAATCTAAAGCTAATTCACTCTTATTTA
The DNA here is from genome assembly GCA_002406055.1 of Spirochaetales bacterium UBA4629. Classification (GTDB taxonomy): domain Bacteria; phylum Spirochaetota; class Spirochaetia; order Sphaerochaetales; family Sphaerochaetaceae; genus Ornithospirochaeta. Next base: position 9,582 of record DHMZ01000090.1, on the reverse strand, counting down.
GTTTAGCTAGATAAGTTGAATAGAAAGAGAAATCGCTAGTGTTGTTACTAAGAAGCTTGCTAAAGTTATTCTTAATCTTTGTATTGTCAGGAGAAACTAAGAGTCTGTTAAGCGAACGCTGATAGAAGTTTTTAGCATTCTTTTTATCTGCATTCTTTTCATAGTTATCTGCAACAAGCGTGATGATATCTGTATCATTACTGTTGCATCTAACATAACGCTCGTAGTACTCCCATTTCTTCTTTTCATCGCCATTGCTCTCAGCTATCTCGCCTAAAACTAGTAGAGGAGTTGGGCTTTCAGAGGTATTAAGAATTGTTGTAGCAATAAATGCTGCACATTCATAATTTCTCTTATCATGGAAGATATTCATTAGGTTATTCAATCTAATTTGAGCTTCATGCGGATTTAATAAAAGATTAATTCTTCCTGCAACAAAGCTGAGAACAATACTATCTGGATTATCGTATTCCATTGCAATTGCTTCTTGTCTTAAGTTCTCTTTTGTCTCAACTTTCTTCATTGCAAGGATTGAAGAATCTATATCTTCTAATGATGCAACCTTATAAGAATAATATGGGTTTTTTCCTAAATTCTTTTCTTCTTGTAATAGTGTTTTTAAATCTATCATTCTATCCACCATTTTTCCTTTAAAACCTTAGACAAAAAATAAACCCGGGCAGGAAAACTGCTCGGTACTTTTTTTATCTGTATTAATAATATAACACAAATTTTTTTTAGTGCAAATAAATTTCAATTTGAGTAAAAGTGAAATGGATGATAACTATCTAGATTATTAAATATTTTGTGGATTATAATTTATTTTATGAGTGTAAAACAGTTATCTATTTCTCCTTCAATTCTTGCATCTGATTTTGCTCATGCATCTGATGCATTGAAACAAATAAGTGATTCTGGTTGTGATTATGTTCACTTGGATGTAATGGATGGTCATTTTGTTCCTCAAATTACATTTGGCAGTAAATTCATAAAAGATCTAAAAAAAGAAAGTGATTTGGTCTTTGATACTCATCTAATGATTGATAAGCCAGAAGAGAAAATTGAGTCTTTTATTGATGCTGGAGCAGATATAATCACATTTCATGCAGAAGCAACAAATCATATAGAAAGATGTATTTCAATGATAAAGAATAGTGGAGTGAGCGCTGGTATTGCTATTAACCCAGGTACTTCTGTAAGCGCCATTGAAGCTGTTCTTGATGAAGTTGATTATGTCCTTGTTATGACTGTTAACCCAGGTTGGGGTGGACAAAAATTTATTCCTCAAACAATTAAGAAGATTAAAGAACTCGATTTAAGACGAAATGAAGAGGGCTATAACTACATAATTGAAGTTGATGGTGGAATAAATAAAGATAACATCAAGATGCTGTACGACGCAGGTGTTTCTCTTGCTGTTATGGGAACATCATTTTTTAGAGAAGATGACAAAGAATCCTTTGTTGATGAAATACTAGAAATTATCGATGAAAGCAATTATTCAAACAGTTAAAGATGCATCTTGCTCTGTTGGGGAAAGACTTATCAGCGAGATGAAGGAAGGACTTTTAGTCTACTTTGGCGTTGAAAAAGACGATAAGATTGAGGATCTTGAAGCTTTCTTGTTAAAGATAGTTCGTCTAAGAATATATCGTGGTGAGGAAGATAGGAAAACAAACTATTCAATTATGGATCGTTCTTCTTCAATTATGCTGATTAGCCAATTTACTCTTTGTGCAAATCTTATGCACGGTAATCGTCCATCTTTTGATAATGCAATGTCAGGCGAAAAGGCAAAAGTCTTTTATGATAAAGCTATTGAAATTCTAAGAAGAGAGAAAATAAATGTAAGTGTAGGGGCTTTTGGCGAGCACATGCACATCAAATATACAAATGATGGGCCAGAAACTTTTATTTTGTCGAAATAATTTTGACATTTTTTTCATTTTTTAAGCTATATATATAGAGGGTAAAAAAAATGGCTAAAACAACAAATGAAAACAATTCTAATGGTAGAAGAGAAGCATTAGAAGCAGCACGCCTCCAAATAGATAAGGAATTTGGTAAAGGCTCGTTAATGAAACTTGGAGACAACAAAGATGTTCTTGATGTGGATGTTATCCCATCTGGTTCTATTTTGCTTGATGAAGCATTAGGTGTTGGTGGTTATCCAAAGGGAAGAATCATTGAAATCTTTGGACCAGAATCATCAGGTAAAACAACTCTTGCTTTGCATGCTATAAGTGAATGTCAAAAAAAAGGTGGCATTGCTGCATTTATCGATGCTGAACATGCTTTAGATCCTGTATATGCAAAAAATCTTGGCGTTAATATTGATGATTTGTGGATAAGCCAGCCAGACAATGGCGAACAGGCTTTAGAGATTACGGAACGCCTTGTTAGATCTGGTGCTATTGATATTATTGTAGTAGATAGCGTTGCAGCATTAACTCCTCAGGCTGAAATTGAAGGCGATATGGGAGATAGCCACCTTGGCTTGCAAGCGCGTCTTATGAGCCAAGCTTTGAGAAAACTTACAGGTATTCTTGCCAAGAGCAATACAACAATTATTTTCATTAACCAGATAAGAATGAAAATTGGCGTTATGTTTGGTAATCCTGAAACTACAACTGGCGGTAATGCACTTAAGTTCTATGCTTCTGTTCGTCTTGATGTTAGAAGAATTGAATCTATTGGCAAGAATGCTGATGAATTAACAGGCAATAGAATTAGAGTTAAGGTTGTAAAGAACAAGGTAGCTCCTCCTTTCAAGAAATGTGAAATAGACCTGATGTTTGGAACAGGTATTTCAAAGATGAGCTCTCTCTTAGATGCGGCTGTTAAGTATGATATTATTGAAAAATCTGGCGCTTGGTATTCATATAAGGGCGAAAAGATTGGTCAAGGTAAAGATAAGACGCTTGAGTACTTAGAAAATAATCCTGATTTTACTAATACAATTGATAGCGAAGTAAGAGCTATTATGTTCCCGAACAAAAAGGAAGAAGATAGTAAATCTGTTGAGTGAGTTGTAGCTTTTTTTATATAATTAGGCTATGGCTGAGTCATTTGATGCATTGTTAGATAAAAAAGAGAAGAGAAGCTTCCACGTTCCCGGAATACTTTCTGACAAGAAGGATTTCGATGGACCATTGGATTTGCTTCTCTTTCTTATTTCGAAAAATGACGCAAATATATATGACTTGCCAATTTCTCTTATAACTGAACAGTTTTTGGAGTATATTGCTGCAAATAAAACAGAAATAGATGACTTGGCTGATTTCTATCGAACTGCAGCTGAACTTCTTTATATAAAGACTAAGCTTCTTCTGCCTCAAGAAACAGAGCTAGATGAAGAATATGAAGACCCAAGACAAGATCTTGTTGATAGACTTATCGATTATCAGAAGTTTAAAAAGTACACAGACCTTTTGACTGGTGTTGATAAATCAGGCAGGCTTTATATTGATAGAAAGGAAAATCTATTTGCTATTCCTTTTGAAGACAAAGAATTATTTAAAGATGTTACTTTAGATGATTTAATGAGGACATTTTCAAATATTCTTTCAAAAACTCCTCCTTCGAAGATCTTCAATATTTACCAAAGTGTATCTGTTAAAGAAAAAAGAGCGCTAATGAGTGAACTCCTTGAGGATAGAGATGAAATTACAATCGATGATTTGATTATTGATTATGAAAATCCTCTACATGTTATTTGTGCTTTTCTTTCTATACTTGAAGCTGCTAAGGAACATGTTATTTTATTTAAACAAAATGAAATGTGGGGAGAAATCTACATAACAAAAAGACCTCAAAACTGGGATCCTAATCTTGTTGATGAATACGATAAAGAAGCAGATGAATATGAAAAAGAAGATTTAGCAGATGTTGAAGACTTCTCTATTCTTACCGATGAAGCACAGATGAAGCTCGATGATTTAATTCATAAAAAGAGAGAAGAAAGAGAAGAGAATGAGGAAAAAGAAGAAATAGAATATACTGGAAACGAAGACGAAGTAGAGTTAGATGACGACGAGGACGATGATGACTGGTGATAATAGACTTAGCGAGGAAGCAAAGATTGTAGAAGTAGTTCTATTTATAGAAAACATGCCTCTATCTAAAGAAAGAATATCGCAGCTAAGTGGCGTTAATGAGGATGATGTTGTTGATGTTTTAAGAGAACTACAAGAAAACTACAGTGAAAGAAACTCGGGTATGCTTCTCTTAGAAGAAGAAGATATGTACTCATTTCAACCTGTCCCTGAACTTTATCCAAGACTAAGACAAAGCTATGGTCGAAAGGTTGATAAGAGGCTTTCACGTGCTGCACTAGAGACTCTTTCAATTGTTGCTTATTCTCAGCCAATTACTCGTTCTGAAATTGATAAGATTAGAGGTATTCAATCTGATAGTATCGTAAGACTTTTAAGAGAAAGAGATTATATTAAAGTAAATGGTAGAGCTGATAAACCAGGACACCCTTGTTTATATTGCACTACAAGAAAATTCTTATATGAATTTAAGCTCAAATCAATTGCTGATTTACCAAAGCTAAGTGAAGCAGATAGATTAAAATTTATGAAAGATGGAGAAGGGGATTTATTTAATGAGTGAAGAAAAAACTTCTTTATTCCCTATAAGATTACAGGCCTATATGGCTAAATGCGGTGTTGCTAGTAGACGTGCTAGCGAAGAGTTTATTAGCCAGGGTCGTGTAATGGTTAATAACAAAACTATTAAAGAGCAAGGTTATAAAGTTAATGAGGATGATATTGTCCAGTTTGATGGGGAGACAATCGAACTTCCTACAAAAAAGTATTATATAGCTCTCAATAAGCCAAAGGGATATGTTTGCACAAATTATGACCCTAAAGAAGATAAATACGCTAGATCACTAATTGATATTAGAGATAATAATCTTCTATTTAATGTTGGTAGACTTGATAAGGAATCAAGTGGCTTGCTTTTGTTTACAAATGATGGTGAGTTTGCTAATTTTATGATGCACCCACGCTATAAAATTGAGAAGGAATATATAGTTAAGCTTGATCGTCCTGTCGACTTTGATGACTTAAATAGAGCACTCGAAGGTGTATATATTGACCTTCCAACTCCATATAAAATTAAGCGTTATGACTTAATTCCTAGGACTAAAGATTTTATCAAGGTAACACTAACTGAAGGAAAAAACAGAGAGATAAGAAAGATTTTCAGCTATCTTGGTTACGATGTTAAAAGCTTAAAGCGAATAAGAATTGGTTGCGTTGAGCTTGGCGATATGGAAACAGGTGAGTGGAGAAATCTAAAAGCTGAAGAAATTAACGGACTTTTAAGTGGCAAGAACAATAGTAAGGTTGTTAGCGATAAAAAGATTAGACGAGTTGTTATTAAGAAAAGAGGAAGTGAAGAATGATTATTGCTATAGATGGACCTGCTGGAAGTGGTAAAAGCACAGTAGCAAAACGCCTTGCAAAAGAACTTGGTTGGTATTTTTTAAATACTGGCTCGTTTTATCGTGCTTACACATTAGCGCAACTTAACAAGGGTTTAGATCCTCTTGATAAAGATAGTGTTTTAGAGACAGCAAGAAAGACAGTTCTGACTGTCGAAAATGGTTCAATTTGCATAAATGGAGTTGATAGTGAGAACTTGTTGCATACTCCACTTGTAGATAAATATGCTTCTCCAGTATCTTCTGATCCAAGACTTAGAGAGCTTGTCACAAATCTTGTCAGAAAGATTGCTGGAAATATGAACATAGTGACAGAAGGAAGAGATACAACAACTGTAATATTTCCTAATGCTGACTATAAATTCTATTTTGATGCATCTGTTGAAGAAAGAGCAAAAAGAAGAGTTGAGGAACAAAAAGGCGTTACATACGAGGAAGTTTTGGCATCTATAAAAAAGAGAGATAAAAATGATATGGAGAAGGAAGTTGGTGCCCTCAAAAAAGCAAAAAATGCTATTTATATTGACACCACTAACTTGACTATAGATGCCGTTTGTGAGAAAGTTTTACTTGCTATGCAAAAGCATTAAGCGTGGTAATTTAGTTGTAGGAGAAAGTGGCATGGAAAAGGAATCAATGATGCAGTCATATTTAGAACAGCATCTAATGTCAATTCCAGAATTAGAAGTCGGTCAGATCGTAACCGGTACTGTTGTACAGACAAATGACGAGACTGTCCTGGTAGACATCGGATACAAGTCAGAAGGGCAAGTTCCAGTTGATGAGTTTATTGAACTCCCAAAGATTGGAGATAAGGTTGCCTTAACAATTTTGAAGCTTGATAATGGTCGTGGCCAGGTTGTTGTTTCAAAGAAGAAAGCAGAAGCTAAAGAGAAGACAGAACTTCTCAAGAAGGCTAGTGAAGATAGAACTCCAGTTCTTGGTAAGTTTGTAAAGGTTATCAAGGGTGGATATGAAGTAGATCTTGGTGCTGATTATAAGGGATTCTGCCCATTATCAAAGGCAGATGTTGTTAGAGTTGAGAATCCAGAATCTCTAATTGGTAAGACAGATTATTTTATTATTGATAAGTTCCACAATGGTACAAAGCTTAAGAGTGTTGTATCTAGAAGAGAATATCTTGAGAACAAGATTAAGGAAAACAGACAGCAGTTCTTCGAAACAGCTCACGTCGGTGATGTTGTTCAGGGTGTTGTTAAGTCTTTCACATCTTTCGGTGCATTTATTGATCTTGGTGGTTTCGATGGACTATTACATATCAACGATATGTCTTGGGGCCATGTAACAAGACCAAAAGATTTCGTTAAGAAGGGTCAGATTGTTCAGCTTAAGCTTATTAATATTGATCCTGAAACACAGAAGATTAACCTTTCATTAAAGGCAATGGAACCAGACCCATGGTCAACATTTGATCAGAAGTATCAGATTGGCGATGTTATAAAGAAGCCTGTTACAAAGATTGCTAACTTTGGTATCTTTATTGAAATCGAACCTGGTATTGAAGGTCTTGCTCATATCTCTGAGTTATCTTGGACAAAGAAAATTACTAATCCAAAAGAGATTGTTAACATTGGTGATGTTGTTGAAGCAAAGATTCTTGGTTGGGACTTAGACCACAAGAGAGTTTCTCTTGGTCTCAAGCAGCTTGAAGAGAATCCTTGGGATACAATCACAGAGAGATATCCAGTTGGTAAGGTTATCAGTGGACCAGTTGTTAAGGTTACACAGAGTGGTGCTTTTATCAACCTTGAAGATGGTATTGATGGCTTCTTACACATTGATGATATTTCTTGGACAAAGAAGTATAAGTCTATGGATCAGTTCTGCAAGGAAGGTGATGTTGTAGACGCTGTTATCTCTAAGGTAGAGCCAGAAAATAGAAGAATTAAGCTTTCTGTTAAGCAGATGTCTGGTAACCCATGGCAGACTCTTAAGAAGGATTATCCTAAGTTCTCTACAATTACAGGTACAATCTCATCTGTTACAGACTTTGGTGTATTTGTAAAGGTTATCGGTGACATTGAAGGTTTAATCTCTAAGTTTAACCTTGTTGGTCCAGATGAAGAATACAAGGATTCTGTTCTTGAAGAATATAAGGAAAAGATTGGTCAGCCAATAACAGCAATGGTTATTGATGTAAATCCTCAGGCTGAAAAGCTTTCTCTTTCAATCAAAGAAATGATAAAGAGAAGTCAGGAATCTGAAATGGCTAAGTACATGGCAGATGAAAAAGAGGATGATGATACATACAATCCATTTGCAGATATGCTTAAGAACAAATAATTATCCAAAAAATTAATTACTGAGGGCGGAGTGTTTGTTTACTCCGCTTTCTCAAAAGGATTAAATAATGGCAAATAAAAAAGAAAAAAAACTCTCTACAAATGAAAAGCTTGCTAACATGACAGAGGGTTGGATTTCAACTCATAGAAGCTTAATCATTACACTTTGCATTGCTGTTGTTGTTATCGTATTGACTGTAGTTGTTGCAACTGTTGTTGTCAATAAAAATAATGATAAGATCAATGAAGCTTTAGCAACTCTTGAGACAAACTATAATGAATTTGAGTTAATGGATGCCGATAGTTCAGATTATGAAGCTAAACTCCAGACAATCAAAGATGAAGCTAATAGCTTAATCAGTAAGCCTGGTGTTAAGAAATACGCTGGAAGTAAGGCTGCATTGTTACTTGCTCAGATGAGCTTTGATGATGGAGATTACACAAAGGCTATTGAGTACTACACATCTGTTTACGAAGCTCAGAAAGATACATATCTTGGACAGGTTGCTCTTATGAGCAAAGCAAGTGCGCTTGAATCTAATGGCGAAAAAGCTGGTGCTCTTGCAATCTACAATCAGCTCTTTGATGACTATGGTAAGAATGGTATCTATTCATCTCGTGCATTGTTTAATGCTGCAAGATTAACAGAAGAGAGTGACTTAGACCTTGCTATTTCAATTTATGAACAGCTTGTTGGTCTTTATGAAGAATCTGGCAGTGAATATGCTAAGCTTGCTACAAGTAGAATTTCTCAGTTAAATAACAAATAATTTCTTATATTAAATAGTAGTATTTGAAATAAGGAGGGTAGGGTAGATGAAAAAAATAATACTGTTTTTCATCGTTTGCCTTACCCTATTTTTATTTCCAAGCTGTGGAATTCCTAATGTATATGTGCCTTCTTCTTCAGATATTTATATTAGCGTAAATGAGTCAACCAATAAGATTTATGTTGATATTTCAGATACAACTTTTAATGAATTAAATAACTCTTCAGCTACTCTTTATCTCTTCTATACAGTCTCTTCTGAATCTCAAAGCTCCAATTATAGCTCTTTAATCAGTTCATTTAATTCGTCTTATTGTAGTAATACTAATGGTATGATTATTAGCCAGAGTCAGCCTACAGATAGTTTCTTTACCTATAAATCTAGTAATGACGAATATAAAATCTACCAGCCAACTGGTGTTTCTTTTGAATTAGATAGTAAGTCTAATGAATTTTCTTTTACATATAACTCTAGTAACAATACTTTTGAATTAAAAGATGAGGAAGGAAATCTTTTAAAGAGTTTTTATCGTTATAATACTAAAGGTTTTACTTCGAGTATTAACGACTATGAGGAGCGCACAGGAACTGAAGATACTAGCTATTACATAACGTTCTATTTTCTAGTTTCATGTAACTTCAGTTTATACACTAATACCTATAACACAGAACTAAGCTCTAATGATTCATTAAAGTATGAATTAACTTCATTATAAACGAGTTCACTAAACTAGAAGGAGTGTTTTCTATTGATATGTCTACAACGATTATATTAACTATAATCATCCATATTTGATCTTCAAATTTAAATGGATATATTAAAAAAAAGGAAAAGCCGATTCTGATTAAACGGGATACTAGTTCAGGTTGGATGGGTGATCCTTCTTGTTACGAAGAGCCCATCTTATAGTTTTTACAATTTTTTTAAATTTTGATTATCCTTAGTATTTACTACTTATTTAAAAAAACGTTTATCTATCTTTTTTACTTTGGAAGTTATGTTATTTTTTTGTTTTATCTAAAATTTGAAATGTATATAATATATATTCTGTCAA
>DHMZ01000089.1 GCA_002406055.1 Spirochaetales bacterium UBA4629 | reverse complement strand
GTGTAAGACTTAGAAAGTACCGCTAGGTATTACATAAGCAGTAGTGGTTGAAGCAAGAAGCTCAGACTTCTAAGCGAAGCGAAAGTTGGAGTAGTTCACTGAAGATTGTCTCAGCTCTTTTAGTTGGCGTTTTTAATTATCTTATGGGGAAAATTGTAATCTTTTCAAAATCTAAGAAAAGTCAGCAAAAGTCGCCCCAGAGCATCTAGCCAAGTCTTCACTCTTTAGTTTTAGAAAGTAGCCTCTTTGTCCTGCTGAAACATAGATATAGTCCTCTAGAAGTGCTGTCTCTTCTATAAATGTAGGGTATTTTTTAATCATGCCAAGAGGCGAGCATCCACCTCTAATATAGCCTGTATTTTTCTGTAATTCATTTAATGGCAGTAGCTCTATATCTTTACTGTGAGTTAGCTCTCTTGCTTTCTTCATTGAAATCGAAAACTCTGCAGGAAGGCAAAAGACAAATATATGGTTTTCGCTATTTCTCATTACAATAGTCTTAAAAACCTTTTCAAGTTCTAAGTTTGCTTCTTTTGCCGCATGAATAGCATCAAGGTGTTCTTCATCCCAATTATATTGATATAATTCATACTCGACCTTTTCACTTTCGAGTATTCTCATTGCATTTGTTTTCATCTCTTCAATAATAATTAAATGCTTTTTCCTTTACAACGATTTCTTCTCTATTGTAAGCTTTCAACTGTCTATGATTAGAGTGAACAATAATTGGCAACCTATATTTGATGAAGAACAAAAGAAGAGTTATTACCTTTCTCTTAGAGCTTTTTTAAAAGAAGAGTATTCATCTACTACAGTTTTTCCACCAATGGATGAAATCTTTAATGCTTTTGTATTAACGCCATTAGATAAGGTAAGAGTTGTTCTTGTTGGACAGGATCCCTACCATGAAAGGGGGCAAGCAATGGGATTGTCATTTTCTGTAAAAGAAGGAACAGTTGAGCCTCCGTCTTTGCAGAATATAAAGAAAGAGATAGAGAATGAAGGCTATGACACATCATCTTGGTCTTCAGATTTGACACGTTGGGCTAAGCAAGGCGTACTTCTTTTAAACACAACACTCACAGTTAGAGAACACAAAGCACTCTCTCATCTTGGACGAGGTTGGGAGATATTTACAGATAGATGCATCGAAGTTCTAAATACCGATAACTCTCCAAAGGTCTTTCTCTTATGGGGAAGCAATGCTCGCAGTAAAAAGAAGATGATTACAAATCCTAATCACATCATACTAGAGAGCGCACATCCGAGTCCCTTAAGCGCCTATAGAGGATTCTTTGGAAATAACCATTTTAGGCTTACAAATGATTTTCTTGTCAAGCATGGCTTTGATGCCATAAAATGGTAGAAACCTCTTTGTTAATTTAAAAATCAGTACCAATTTCTCGATAGAAACGACCAATTTCGAAATTATGCCATATAGCCGTTGATGATTGAGGTATCATTCCTCATCAATAAGGTAAGACTAAAGTGGCGCTCAAGGAAGTTATTTACAAAACCCTAATAAACGGTAATTCATATATAACTCTGCTAAAGGGACTTGGTGTCACACTTGAGATATCTTTTTTTTCAGTTGTTATTGGTTCTATGCTCGGTGTTGGAATCTGTGCAATGCAAAGAAGTCGTTTTTTGCTGATAAAAAAGATATCGTCTCTATATATTTCCATCCTTAGAGGAAGTCCGGTACTACTTCTACTTATGTTAATGTATTATGTAGTATTTGCTTCAAGCTTTATTTCTCCCATAATTGTTGCTATCATAACATTTTCCATGCACATGAGTGCTTACTCTGCAGCTTGTTTTAATTCAGCAATCGAAGCAACAGATAAAATGCAAGTAGAAGCTGCTAGAACATTGGGTTTTTCAAAATCCCAAGCTTTTTTTCTTATTACACTGCCTCAAACAGCTAAAATTGCTAAAGCTACATACCAATCGACAGTTGTTACTTTAATCCAGTGGACGAGTGTAGTTGGCTATGTAACTATTAGCGATCTTACAAGAGTAATTAATAATATATCAAGTCGAACAATTGAGCCTCTTTTTATGATTTTAGTAGGGCTTTTGTTGTATCTAGGACTTTCATATCTGTGCTATGGAATATTTGCTTTGATTGATAGAACGTCGAGGAACAAAAGAGTATGAGTATGATCCGAATCGAGAACATATCTAAGTCTTTTGGTTCTTTAGAGGTCCTTAAAAACGTAAGTCTAACTATTGAAAAGGGTGAAAGAGTCGTCATTATTGGAGAGTCGGGAGGAGGAAAAAGCGTTCTTCTTCGTTCAATAGATTTACTTGAAAAGCCAGAGAAGGGTGCCATCTATATAGGAGAAGATGAGATAACTCGACCTAAAGCTGATTTAAACAATATTAGACGGCGTATTGGTTTTGTTCACCAAGGTTTTCATTTATTCTCTCATCTTTCTGTTTTGGAGAACATAACACTTGCTCCAATAAAGCTACTAAAAATGAATAAAGAGCAAGCAGAAGAAAAAGCAGACAAACTTCTAAAGATGGTTGGATTAGAAAGTAAAAAATACTCAATGCCTGATGTCTTATCTGGAGGACAAAAGCAGCGCATAGCAATTGTTCGTTCTCTTATAATGGAACCAGAAGTAATGCTCTTTGATGAACCTACAAGTGCATTGGATCCTACAATGGTTGGAGAAGTTCTTGCAACTCTTAGGCTTCTTGCTAAAAGTGGCATGACAATGGTGATTGTTACTCACGAAATGTCATTTGCTCGTGAAATTGCAACTAGAGTTCTTTATATAGACGAAAAGGGCATTTACGAAGAGGGTACACCAGAGGAAATATTCGATAATCCAAAGAGAAAGAAGACAAAAGACTTTATTATGCGAAAAAAATATCTTTCGTACAAAATAGACTCTTCTTCTTTCGATTTAATGCGCTTGCAAGGCAATATCCGTGATTTTGCCTCAAGGTATGGCATTGACGATAAAAAAGCATATCGCCTTCAACTGTGTAGCGAAGAGCTTATTTATGAAATGCTCAATTCTATCAATGATGAAGCCGTCGATATGTTATTTGAGCTTTCATTTGACGAAAAAGAAAAGTCTTCTTTGATAAAAATGATATCAAAAGGAGAGAAAAACAATCCATTTGATAAATTGTTTGATGATGAAATGGTACATCTTGGGATAACGATTTTGAAGAAAACAGCTAAGCATATTGTCTATCACTATGATGATGAGAAAAAGGAAAACTATTTTGAAATAGAAATACTTTAGGAGATTTAGGGATGAAAAGAGCTATTACTTTTTTGTTTGTTTTATTTGTATCTCTTTCTTTAGTTTTTGCTGGTGCTACCAAAGAAAAAGCAACAACAGATGATATTGAATGCGGAATCATGAATTGGCAAGAACCATCTGATATTGAAATATTCCCGCATCCTGCTATTGGAGAATGGAAGGAATATACAAACTTAACTTCTATGATCTTGGATTTAAACATTGGAAATGTTGAGTATTTGCTAGTCCCAACTTCTGTAGCTAATTACTTAAAGGCGCAAGATGATTCGCTTTCTGTTGCTCCTGGAGGGAAAGGTGTCCCAACTGAGATTAGGATGGCTGTAAGAAGAACAGATGATCAACTGTATAAAAAATTAGAGAACTCAATTAATGCTTTGAAGGAAGATGGAACGTTAGATAACCTAGTTAATACGTACATTAATGAAATTAATACTGTTTCTTTAGAAGATAGTAACCTGAAAAGTGATGAGACATACGTGGTTGGTGTGACAGGGGATCTTCCTCCTATGGACTATGTTTCACCTGAAGGTAATCCTTCTGGCTTTAATGTTGCATTAATGAATGAAATAGCTAAGAAAAATGGTATTTCATTTAAATTTGTCCAAGTTGAAGCAGCTTCTCGCCTTGTTGCGCTCATGAGTAAAAAAATAGATGTAATTTTCTGGTATGGCAATGTTGAAGGCTATACATCTGAGAGAGAAGAGCTTCTTGTTACGTCTTCATATTACAAGGACGGAATATCGTATGTTACAAAATCTTTCGATATGAAGAAAATCCAAGATGCCATGAAAAACAATCAATGACGATAGAGAAATTTCAAAATATTTCAATTTAATTTAAAGGGCTAGATATAATGAAAAAGAAAATAGCTAAGGTACTTTTATGTTCTTTCTTGATAATTGTATTTCTTACATCTTGCGCAACAATAAGTAGTCCTACAGAGGGTAAAAAAGTTGCCTATATCATGTATATGAAATCATCCCCGATTTTCGATCTTTGGGCATCTTCTTTTGTAGAATCTGCAGAAAAGCTTGGTATGAGTGCAAAAGTTTTTTTCTGCAACGATAACGATGAAGAATGGAAAGACACAATTAAACGATGCGCAAAAGATGGCTATAGCGGAGTTGTTGTATCTCATGGAGGAGAGTCATATTCATGGTCTTTCTTGTCTGATATAACAAAAAGATATCCTGATTTTAAGATTGTTACATTCGACACAGTTTTCAAAGATGACGAAGGAAAAACTCGAACAATCGATGGTGTTGTTCAACTCTTCCAGAAAGATTCGGGTCTTGCAGCTATACTAGTTGAAGAAATTCTTTCGTTATATCCAGAAAAAACAGAAGCAAAAGAAAGAATAAATGTTCTAAAGGTACAAGAGATTAACTACATTGCCGCCTTTGACCGCAGAGAAGTGGGCTATAAACTCTATGAAACTGTAGGAAAGATAAATACTGTCGAAACAATATCTCCAGTAGACCATTTGAATGCAGTAGAATCAATGAGAGTTGTTACAAAAGAGACTCTCAAAAAATATAAAGATAGAGAGATAGACGCAATTTGGTGTTGCTATGACAACTATGCTGAAGGAGTTTATCAAGCTCTTAAGGAGAGCGGAAGCAAAATTCCGCTTGTTTCTGTAGATATATCAAATTCAGATATTGTAAACATGCAAGAAGGACTCAACTGGAAAGCATGTGCAACTACAAACTGGAGTCTTAATGGTGAATTTGCTTTAAGGGTTTTAGCTCTTGAAATAGCAAATGATTATGATGCAATTAAAGCTTCTACTTGCTATTACGATAATCCTGGTATGTGGATGGAGATTCCATCGGTAATAGTAAGACAGAGTGATGTTATGTCTAGAGGTGATATCACCATCAGTAATCTTGGTGAAGTAGTAGACAATTCTTACTCAGATAAAAGCTATATGCCGTCAACAACTTGGCTAGTTAAATTTCTTGGAAAATAAATTAAAAAGAGGTAAATAATGGAAATCAAAAAAACGCAAAACGACGATGAGCTATTAGTTAGCTTAGAAGGTAGACTCGATACTACTACAGCTCCACATTTAGAAGAAGAAATTCGCTTCAGCTTAAATAATGTAAAAAAACTTATTTTTGATTTTGCAAAGCTTGAATATATATCTTCTGCGGGGCTCAGAGTTCTGTTAGCCATGCAAAAAATCATGAATAAACAAGGTTCAATGATAATAAAAAATGTTAATGAAACTGTCATGGACGTTTTCTCAGTTACAGGCTTTGTTGATATTTTAACTATTGAATAGCAAATAAAATAGAGAACTATATGATTTATGCACAACTAGGATTCCTAACTTTGATTCCTTCAATAGTTAGTTGTTTGCTCTTTGCTTTTTATAAGACAAAATTAAAGAAGAGTATTAAAGAAATAATATGTGGTTTAGCCTTTGGCTTAGCTGCAGTTGTTTCCACGCTTTTAAGCGTACCACTCTTTGGAACGCTTATTAGTGCTAGAGATGCTTCAGTATTAATTGCTGGGCTTGTTTTTGGACCAAAGGCCTCTCTATTAGCGGGGCTAATTGGTGGAATACATAGGTTTTTTGTTCAAGAGACATATATTTCGCTTGGTCCAAGCTTAACAACTATTCTCTCTGGAGTCATTGCTGCAATGTTACGCAGATGGATGTTCGATGACAAAAGGCCTTCTTGGATTTATGGAACAGCCATTATTTTTGTCATTGAAGTTGTTAATATGCTCTTTGTCTTCCTCTTCAATATGCAAAATGTTAAGGATTCATTTTTGCTTGTTGAAAAGGTAGTATTCCCAATGATTTTGACAAATTCTTTTAGCGTTGCTATCTCAATGCTGATTATTTCTTTTCTTTCCGGAGACATAAGGATTAGGAAAAAGAGCAATAAAGATAGATTAAAGCTTGCAGAGACATTCTCTCGTTGGCTCTTTGTTTGTGTTCTTTTGGCTTTTGTTTTATCATCTCTATTTATTTATGTTCTTGAAACAAGACTTGCATATAGCGATGCAGAAGAGATGCTGAAGCTTTACATTGAGGATGTTAGAGATGATATAAATGATACTTCAGATGAAAACTTACTCAAGCTTACAAGAGCCATAAAGGAAGATCTAGAAAAAATAGAGAGTTGGGATAGAGCCACATTATTATCATTGCTCGATAAATATGATGTATCAGAAATAAATATAATTGACGAAAATGGAATAATAGTAGAGAGTACAACACTTATTTTCTACGATTTCGATATGTCAAGTGGAGAACAATCAAAAGAATTTCTAGTACTTCTAAACGGTACAAATGAACTTGTTCAACGATACCAAAAAGTCTCACATAGAGCTGGAATTCAAATGAAATATGCAGCAGTTACTCTTTCTAAGGGAGGTTTTGTTCAAGTTGGATATAATTCAAAACGTTTCCAAAAAGACATAAATGAAAGAGTAAGAGGACTGACAAGAAATAGGCATATAGGAGAAGCTGGCTTTATGCTTATTTCTAGCAATAGCTTTAATCTTGTTAGCGATTCGAAGGGACATGAAGGTGAAACAATAGATGTAACAGGTATTAAAATTGATGGCATCGAGGAGTGGGCTATTTCTCAACAGGTTGTTTATGGTGTTGGGTCCTTGGTAATGTATAGCGTCACAGAAGGCTACTACATTATTGGAGTAATACCTATGACTGAAGTTGTCTTTGATCGTAATATGTCGTTATATACCACAGTCTTTATAATGATTATGGTTTTTGCAGTTCTTTTTTTACTGATATATTTTCTTGTCAAAAAACTTGTTGTGGAGAATATCCAAAAAATAAATTCTTCTCTTGAAGAAATCACAGGTGGAAACTTGAATGTGTCTGTAGATGTAAGAACAAACAAAGAGTTTGTCTCTCTCTCTGACGACATCAACTCTACTGTCAAGACTCTTAAAGGTTATATTAAAGAAGCTGCTGCAAGAATCGACAAAGAGTTGGAATTTGCTCGAACAATACAGCTTTCAACCCTGCCAACCATTTTCCCTCCATATCCAAACAGAACAGATTTCGACATATTCGCCACAATGGATACAGCCAAAGAAGTTGGAGGCGACTTCTATGACTTCTATCTGTTAGATGAGAATAGGCTTGCATTCTTAATTGCTGATGTTTCTGGAAAAGGAATATCTGCAGCTATGTTTATGATGAAGGCTAAAACTCTTATTAAAAGCTATGCAGATAATGAAAGCGATGTATCTCTTATCTTAACAAAAGCTAATAGAGACCTATGTGAAAACAATGAAGCAGAGATGTTTGTAACTTGTTGGATGGGAATTTTAGACTTTAGAACCAATATTGTGACATTCGCAAATGCAGGACACAATCCTCCACTTGTAAAGCACAAGGGTGGGGAATATGAATTTTTTAAATCAAAGCCAGGATTCGTCCTTGCGGGAATGGAAGGCATTAAATACCGCATAGGTGAACTCTCGCTCCTTCCTGGAGATGAAATCTTTTTATATACAGATGGTGTAACAGAAGCAACAAATAGCAATAACGAGCTATATGGAGATGAGAGGCTAAGAGAATGTCTAAATAAGAGTAGCTTTTCTAATGCTGAAGCAATTTGTAGAGCTGTAAAGGAGAATGTTGATGTCTTTGTAGGGGAAGCTCCTCAGTTTGATGATATGACTATGCTGTCTCTTCGTTTATCTAGTAAAGATTCAATTACACTTAATCCTAAAGAGGAGAACATGGAAGAACTCTTAGCTTTCGTTGAAGAAAAGCTAACAGAGAAGAATGTGCCAGTAAAGACGATAACTCGAATGTGTATTGCCATAGATGAAATCTATTCAAATATAAGATTCTATAGTGGAGCAACAAAAGCTACTATCGAATGCTTGGTTTCAAATAAT
>DHMZ01000018.1 GCA_002406055.1 Spirochaetales bacterium UBA4629 | reverse complement strand
CTTGGTGAAAAGAGTGGCATTGAAAAAGGAAAACTTGTTACTCTTATTTCTCTTGTCAAAGAAGGACTTCTGCCGTTAGATAAAGCTGTAGAAAAATCTGGATTAACCGAAAAAGAGTTCAGAGACGAGTTGAAAAAATAATAAGCTCTATTTTAAATAATTTCCCTCTTATTGGACTATAAATTCAATGGGAGCGAGTATTATCAAAAAGCTAGTTGTCTTTTATTTCTTTATTCTCTTCTTTTGTGTTCATTTCTACTTGAGGAATAAGGGAAGCTGCAAGCTTTCCTTTTCCTTCATGCTTGACGTAAAAATAGCCAATTATTGAGAAGATTACAGCACCAATGAAGTTAACAAAGAGATCTTTCATTGTGTCAATTAAACCGATATCTAAGTATCCACCTAAGCCGAGACTTTCTGTGCTGCCATCTTTATATACGAGGATTGTATCTACAATGCCTTTTTTCATTATGGCTTTATTTACTTTTTGAGGATTTAAAGAAACACTAGAAATTGTGGAAATAACGTAGTCTTTTTGCATATCCAAATGAAAGATGCTATCTCCACAAAACTCAAAGAACTCCCACAATACTCCAATTGTCATTGAGAAACAGAAAGCAACGATGGTCAAGAAGAGGGGTGAGAGCTTAAATGAAAAACGTTCATTTCTATTAAAGAAATCGACCATAGCAAATCCTACAGCTGCAAATAGAAAGCCGTTTATACTATGAAGCATTATATCCCAATAAGGAACCCAGATATAAAAAGAAGATAATTCTCCAAGTATTTCTGCACAAAATATAAAGCATAGAATAATAACTTCTAGTGCTGTTGGAAGATATACATGGAAGGTACGCGAGAATATAGATGGAATTAGCATTAATACTAGTGTTAGTACACATGTAAAAGCACTTTCAAAATTCCTTTGATAAATCAATCTAATTAGTATCAATACAACGAGTGCTCTAAGAATAAAAAAAACTATGAAAGTTTTTTTATTGTTATAAGGCTTGTTGAGAAAGCTCCCATTCTTCTCTTTTTTACTATGTTCTTCTAGTGACAATGACTACAATCTCCATTACAATTTCCGCTTTCACAATCAAGGGTAAAATCATCGCCTTCAAGTTCGCCTAGAAGGTAATCTTTTATAGCCTTTTCTGCTTTTCCCCTGATTCCCCCAATAATTTGTATATTAGCCAAAGCTAGATCAATTACTAGCTTTGAGCTTAATGAAAGACAAATAAAGACATCTACTCTTCTTTCCTTCAGAACACTAACTAATTCTTTTTCTGATGATACGATTATCTCTTCAGAAGAAAGTATTTCGTCGTCATCTGTGCCAAAAAGAGAAAGTGTTTTTGCTTCATCTGCTTTTTTTGCAATTAATCCTTCAATAGTTGGAAGTGCTATTTTCATCTTATTTCTTTTACAAAGTCAGATGCTGGATGCTTGCAAATTGGGCATATAAAGTCAGCTGGAAGTACGTCTCCCTCATATTCATATCCACATACAGTACAAACCCAAACAATCTTTCCTTCTTTTTTCTCTCCTTCTGTAGTCTTTCTTTTTTCTTTTATATTTTCTGCGTAGTAGTCATATGTAGCACTCTTTACATCAGATAGAACTTCCATATCTGTAACAGTACCATAGAAAACTGTATGAGAATCAAAATCAACGCTACCTGTCACTTTAACAGAAAAATAAGCATTAGTCCCTTCAGTTATGAAAGGAATTCCGTTTTTTGCCGTTAACCAAGATGAAAAAGAATCAAATTTGTCTATATCTCGACCACTTTGGAAACCAAAATGCTTAAAGAGAGAAAATGTTGCTTTTTCACTTATTACTGATACATTGAAAGCCTTAGTTTCTTTGATAATGTCATAGGTATAATTTGACTTGTTAATAGAGATGGAAATGGATAATGGTTTATTTGCAACCTGCATTGCAGTGTTGATAATACATCCATTCATTTTTGTTTCATTCTTTGCAGTAAGAACAAAGAGGCCATAAGGAATTTTTCTAAGAGCATTGTTATCCATAAGATATCTCCTTTTTGTATATAACTATAATTTAAGCTTGAAAGTGGAAATAAACTAGGCGAAATAAAAAAGAATTGTTTTTTGCCTATTTCTTCTCTTCGTCTTTGTGTTATTACATAAGAGATGAAAAGAGTACTTTCTCCTTACCAAAGAATAGAAAATTCTATTCTTAAAAAATTTAGAAAAGATATATGGGTTCCATTTATCGATAGTCTTAAAAGCTATGAGCTACTTAAAGAAGGTGACAAGATAGCCGTTTGTATATCTGGTGGAAAAGATTCTATGCTCTTGGCTTTGCTTTTAAGAATGCTATCTCGTGTTTCTGATTTTCCATATTCTCTGGAATATATTGTTATGGATCCTGGCTACAGCCAAGAGACCATGGATCAAATAAAAAAGAACTTATCTCTTTTGAATATTCAAGCAGATATCTTCAAAACAGAGATTTTCTCTATTGCATCAAAAGAAGAGAAGTACCCTTGCTATCTTTGTGCAAAGATGCGACGAGGCTATTTATATAAAGAGGCTGAAAGAAAGGGATGCAATAAAATAGCACTAGGCCATCATCTTAACGATGTAATCGAGACTGTTCTTATGGGAATGTTCTATTCTTCTGAAATTAAGACTATGCCTCCAAAACTAAAAAGTCAGAATTATGAAAACATGGAACTAATAAGGCCATTATATAGAGTCAAAGAGAGTGCTATTCTCTCTTGGTGTGAATATAATGAGTTATCATTTATTCAATGTGCATGTTCTGTTACTAAGAAAAACAAGGAAGATGGCAGTGGAAGTAAAAGAGAGGAAGTTAAAAGACTTATAAGCGGATTAAAGTATTCTAACCCATATATTGAAGACTCTCTTCTTAACAGTGTTCATAATGTTTTTGTTTCTACATTTCCAGGCTATAGAAATGATGAAGAGAAGATCTCATTTCTCTCCGACTACAACAAAAAGAAAAAAATGTAAAAAAAAGAGTTTTAATGTAGCCCTTGAGTTTATTTGTTGGTACTATAAACGGGCTTATTAACTTTTTATTATCTTTCGGTGATTGATGTAAATAGTGAAGAGCAAACTTAAAAATTAGGGGCTGGGAAAACACCCAGAAAAAGTTTTTTATGGAATAAGGATGTAAGGTAATGAACGAAACATTAACTAACAAGTATTTCACTGATCGCCAGAATGAGTTTGAATCTTCTGCAAGAAGTTATCCTAGAAAGTTTCCATTTGCACTTAAAAAGGCAAAAGGCGTAACGCTAGAGGATGTTGAAGGAAATAAGTATATCGATTTCCTTTGTGGTGCTGGTACCTTGGCTTTAGGTCACAATGATGATGAAGTAAATAAGAGCATGGTTGATTTAATTGAGTCAGGTTCGCCTCTTCACACTCTTGATTTAACAACTCCAACCAAAGACGAGTTTATTGAGACAATTCATTCTATTCTTCCATTTGACATGGCGAAAGATGTGAAGATTCAGTTTTGTTCACCTTCAGGAACAGATGCTACAGATGCTGCAATTAAGCTATGTAAGATTGCTACAAAGAGAAGTACTGTTATAGCATTTAGTGGTGGCTATCATGGCATGGGCCATGGCGCAATGGCTGTAACTGGCAACTGCTATGCAAAGTCTCAAGTTCCAAACCTCATGCCAGGGGTTCAGTTTATGCCTTATCCATACTCTTATCGTTGTCCTATGGGATTAGGGGGAGAAGCGGGCACAAAAGCATGTGCTAATTATTTTGAACGTCTACTTAAAGACCCTGAAAGTGGCGTTAGTAAGCCAGCTTGTGTTATCATTGAACCAATTCAAGGAGAAGGTGGAGTAATTCCTGCTCCTGTTGAATTTTTACAAGCAATTCGTAGAGTTACTGCAGAGTTAGATATCCCACTCATCTGTGATGAGATTCAGTGTGGAATGGGACGCAGTGGACGTGTTTTTGCCTTCGAATATGCTAATATTGTACCAGATGTTATTTTAGCCTCAAAAGCAATTGGAGGAACTCAGCCAATGAGTGTTGTTATTTATAACAAAAAACTCGATGTTTGGGGACCAGGTAGCCATGCAGGAACTTTTAGAGGCAACCAACTTGCTATGGCAGCAGGTACTGTTGTTATGAAGAGAATTAGTAAACCTGAATTCTTAGCTGATGTCGTGAGAAAGGGAGAACTCTTTAAGAACAGGCTTCTTGCTCTTCAGAAAGAGTGCCCAATTATTGGGGACGTTAGAGGTAAAGGCTTAATGCTTGGTATCGAGTTTGTTGATCCAAATGGCGAAAAGGACCTTATGGGTCATCCTCTTGAGAGCGGTACTGTCTGTGCTCGTGTACAGAAAGAATGCTTTGAACATGGCCTTGTAATGGAGAAGGGTGGACGTTACGGTTCTGTTATGAGATGTCTTACAGCGTTGAATATAAGTGATGAAGATTTACTCAAGGGAATCGAAATATTTGAAAAGGTCGTTAGATCTGTAAATAAAGATTATGTCTGATTTTCCATATATCTTTGCTCCTACTGAAAATGTAGAAAAAGAATATAAGAGTGTTATTGAAAAGACAGTAAGCGCTTTCTTAAATAACATTAAGGACGATGAAGCCTTTTCTGGCATTAATCCATATGTTTTAAGGAAGGAAGTTAACTCTTTAGGCTTCCTTCCTGAAAAAGGTGTTGGTTTTGATGAGACACTTAAAAAGGTGGAAGAAACGATTCTTCCATCTCTTTTAAGAACTTGGTCAACTAACTATATGCCACACTTACATTCGCCATCTTTGCTTGAAACTATCAGCTCAGAGCTTTTGATAGCAACATATAATGACAGCATGGATAGTTGGGACCAAGGCCCAAGTGCTACAGAGATAGAAGAAAGCGTAATTCATGGACTCTTAAAGCTCTATGGTTATAGTGAAGATGGAGATGGAACATTCACATCTGGCGGTTCTCAATCCAACATCTCTGCTATTCTTATGGCTCGTGATAGCTATATAAAGAAAGTATTAAATTGTGATGTTAAGAAGAATGGCCTTCCAAAAGAGTATAGTAAGCTTAGACTCTATACATCTAGCATTTCTCATTTTTCTATGGATAAGGCATCACACTTCTTAGGTTTAGGCTATGAGAGCGTAAGAAAGCTACCTGTTAATGATAAGTGTCAGATAGATATTCCTCTATTTAAGAAGATGGTAGAAGAAGACATAGAAAATGGCCTCCTTCCTTATTGTGCTGTTGCTACTATTGGAACTACAGACTTTGGTTCTATCGATAACCTTAAAGCTATGCGAGAAGTATGTGATAAATACAATATGCACCTTCACGCTGATGCAGCTTATGGCTCTGCTTTAGTAATGAGCAATAAATACTCAAATAGAGTAAAATACCTCTCTCTTGCAGACTCTATTACTATAGACTTTCACAAGATGTTCCTTCTTCCTATTTCATGTTCTGTTGTTCTTGTTAAAAATAAGACACTCTTGGATGCCTTTGAGCTCCATGCTGATTATTTAAATAGAGAAGAGGATGAAGAGGATGGATACATCAATCTTGTTGGTAAGAGCATGCAAACTACAAGACGTTTTGATGCTCTAAAGGTCTTTATGGCCTTCCAAACAAGGGGTAAAGATGGATATGATGCTCTTATTACAAAGCTTGTAGATAATGCCTCTCTTTTCTATTCAATGATAAAAGATGATCCAGACTTTATCGTTCCTGTTGCTCCCGAAATCTCAAGTGTTGTTTTCGCCTTAAAAGATGGAGACGAATGCAACAAGAAGGTAAGAAGAAGACTACTAGAAAAAGGCATTGTTATTGGACAAACAGTAATGAATGGAAGGGTCATGTTAAAGTTTACTCTTCTTAATCCAAGACTCGAAAGAGAGAACTTTGAGAGATTAATTAAAGAGATAAAATCTATTCGAGATTCTCTATAAAAATAAGG
>DHMZ01000033.1 GCA_002406055.1 Spirochaetales bacterium UBA4629 | reverse complement strand
TACTCAAGTAGCTCTTTCTTAAAGGTAAGAAATGAGTGATCAATAGAAAGGCCTATTTCCTTTTCAATTTCTTCAAAAGTAAGTAGAACTTGGTCTAGATTAGTATTCTTCAAATAATCCCATAGTGGGTTGTATTTACTCATGCTACAAGAATAGAGCTTCTTTCTTACAAATTGCTACTCTTATGTTGTTCTTTTCTTTTCAACAGTTTAGAATTTTACCAACTTTAACTTAGGAGAAAACGATGGAAGTTCGTGTACGCTACGCCCCGTCTCCAACTGGGTTGCAGCATATTGGTGGTATTAGAACCGCACTTTTTAACTATTTTTTCGCTAAATCTATGGGAGGTAAGTTTATACTTCGTGTAGAGGACACAGACAGAGAGAGGTATACAGAAGAATCTCTTCAGGATTTATATGATACTCTTTCTTGGCTTGGCATTAAGTGGGATGAAGGCCCTGTTGTAGGTGGCCCTTATGGTCCATATGTTCAATCTGAAAGATTTGACATCTATAAAGAGTATGCCGAGAAGCTCGTTAGGGATGGAAAAGCATATTATTGCTATTGTTCTCCAGAAAGACTTGAAAAGCTTAGAGAAGAGCAAGTTAAGTCAAAGAGCCAATACCAAGGCTATGATAGACATTGTGCATCTTTAACAGAAGAAGAGAGAAAAGAGTTAGAAGCCCAGGGCATTAAACCTGTTATTAGACTTAAGGTCCCAACAGAGGGCAAGACAACTTTCCATGATATTCTTATGGGTGATATTACCCGTAAAAATAAGGATGTATCTCCAGATCCAATCCTCCTTAAGAGCGATGGCTTTCCTACATATCATCTTGCAAACGTAATTGATGACCACATGATGGGAATTACACACATTATGAGAGCTCAGGAGTGGATTCCATCGGGGCCACTGCATATTCTTCTCTATGAAGCATTTGGCTGGGAGCCTCCAGTTTATTGCCATCTTCCTATGGTTATGGGTAAAGATGGTCAGAAACTTAGTAAGCGTCATGGTTCTACTGCTGTAAGAGACTTTAGATTAAAAGGTTACCTTCCTGAAGCAATAATTAACTATGTAACACTTGTTGGATGGTCTCTAGACGATCATACTGAATTCTTCAGTAAGGAAGACTTAGAGAAGTGCTTTAAGCTAGAGAATATTCACACATCTCCTGCTGTCTTTGATTATAAGAAGCTTGATTGGTTTAATGGTCAGTACATCAGAAAGGAGAACGATGAGAAGCTCGCTGAACTCTGTATGCCTTACTTACAGAAAGCAGAGTTTATCTCTCCGGAGCCAACAGAAGAGGAGAAGAAGCTTGTTCTTTCTCTTATGCCAAGCGTTAAGGAAAGAATGAAGGTGCTTTCAGATGTTGTTCCTCTCACAGAGTTCCTCTTTGTTGATAAACCTGTAGAGACAAAAGAGACATATATAGCAAAAGGTAGCAATGAAGAAAATACACTCTCTGCTTTAGAAAAGGGCTCTAAGATTCTTCTTTCAGGTTTAGAGGGTGGTAAGAGTGAAGAAGAGATTGAAAATGAACTTGTAAAGCTTTCTGAAGAGCTATCAATTAAGGTTAATGGTGTTTTCCAACCAATAAGAGTCGCTCTAACTAACTCAACAGTGTCACTTCCTTTGTTTGACTCAATTCGTTTACTTGGAATGGATGAAACAAAGAAGAGATTAGAGCGAGCAATTAATTTTTTAAGGAGTTAAAAAATGGCAACAACAGTTACAATGGATAAAATAGTCTCATTATGTAGACGAAGAGGTTTTATATTTCAGTCATCAGAAATCTATGGTGGCTTAAATGGTGCTTATGACTATGGCCCAATGGGCGTAGAACTCAAGAACAATATTCGTGACTTCTGGTGGAAAGAGATGACAAGAATGCACGACAATATTGTTGGCCTTGATGCTTCAATTTTGATGCACCCACGTGTTTGGGAAGCTAGTGGCCACGTATCTAACTTCACAGACCCAATGGTTGACTGTAAAGTTTGTAAGTCTCGTTTCCGTGCAGACCAGATTGATTTAAATGCTCCATGTCCAGTTTGTGGCAATAAGGGAACATTTACTGAGCCTAGAAACTTTAATCTTATGTTCGAAACACATATCGGAGCTAACAGAGATGCTGCATCTGTAATCTATCTCAGACCAGAAACAGCTCAGGGTATATATGTAGACTATAAGAACGTATTGCAGTCAAGCAGAGTTAAGGTTCCATTTGGTATTGCTCAGGTTGGTAAGTCTTTCAGAAATGAAATTACTACAAAGAACTTTATATTCCGTTCTTGTGAATTCGAGCAGATGGAGATGCAGTTCTTCTGTAAGCCTGGTACAGATGAAGAGTGGTTCCCATACTGGAGAGCAGAGAGAATGAAGTTCTATGAGAAGATGGGTATCCATCCAGAACACCTCAGATGGCACCAGCATGGTCCAGATGAACTTGCTTTCTATGCTAAAGATGCTTACGACATCCAATTTCTATTCCCAATGGGATGGCAGGAGCTTGAAGGTGTTCATTCTAGAACTGACTATGACCTTACTCAGCACACTAAGTTTAGTGGCAAGGATCTTACATATCTTGATCCAGAAACTAATGAAAGATATATCCCTTATGTTGTTGAAACATCTGCAGGTCTTACAAGAAACGTCTTAATGGCA
This sequence comes from Spirochaetales bacterium UBA4629, assembly GCA_002406055.1. GTDB lineage: Bacteria > Spirochaetota > Spirochaetia > Sphaerochaetales > Sphaerochaetaceae > Ornithospirochaeta. Next base: position 1,694 of record DHMZ01000033.1, on the reverse strand, counting down.
CTTAGCGATGCTTATGATGAAGAAGCAACTCCAGAAGGAGATGTAAGAACAGTTCTTCACTTTGCTCCACAGATTGCACCTGTTAAGGTTGCTGTTCTTCCACTTGTTAAGAAAGATGGTCTTGGAGAATATGCTTCTCGCTTAGAGCATTCTCTTAGAGATGAATTTAATACATTCTTTGACCAGTCTGGCGCTGTTGGTAGACGCTATCGCCGTCAGGATGAGATTGGTACACCATACTGTGTAACAGTTGATTACCAGACACTTGATGACCATACAGTAACAGTTAGATTCCGTGATTCAATGAAGCAAGAAAGAGTCAGTGTTGATGGTCTTGTTCAGTTTATTAAAGATAAGATGAAGGAGTACAAGAGAGTATGAACAAAGCGCTCCAGGTTCTCTTCGATAGAGGCTTTATAAAAGATTGCACTAATCTTGATGGTCTAAGCGACTTGATGGATAAAGAAAGTGTCTCCTTCTACTGTGGAACAGATCCAACAGGACCATCCTTACATGTTGGTCATATCGTCCCATTCTTTGCTATGCATCACTTGCAGCAGTTTGGCCATAAGCCAGTTGCCTTAGTTGGTGGTGGTACAGGCCTTATTGGAGACCCTTCAGGAAAGACTGAGATGAGAAAGATTCTTCCTGTCGAAGAGATTGAGAAGAATGCAAAGAACATTGCTTCGCAGCTCGCAAAAGTTGTAGATTTTTCTGAGAATCCTCCTGAGGGTTACGGAAAAGCTGTTATTGCTAATAATGCTGATTGGCTTGTTGATTTAAATTACATCTCTTTCCTTAGAGATGTTGGTAAGTACTTCTCAGTTAATAGGATGTTAACCTTTGAAGGTGTAAAGCAACGCTTAGAGAGAGGCTTATCGTTCATAGAGTTTAACTACCAGTTACTACAGTCTTACGACTTCCATAAGCTTAATGAGAAGTATGGCACACGTCTTCAAATCGGTGGCGCAGACCAGTGGGGAAACATTGTAGCAGGAATTGACCTCATCCAGAGAATGGGTGGTCCTGAATGTTTTGGTTTAACATTCAATCTTATTATGCGTGCTGATGGAAAGAAGATGGGTAAGAGTGAGAAGGGCGCAGTATTTTTGGATAAGAATCTCTACTCTCCATATGATTTCTACCAGTATTGGAGAAACGTAAGTGATGCAGATACAATAAAGTTTATGAAGCTCTTCACATTTATGGATCTTGATGAAGTTGCTGAGTATGCAGACGAAAAGAGAAATATCAATGATGCTAAAGCAAAACTTGCTTACGAAGTAACAAAGATTATTCATGGCGAGGAAGAAGCTGAGAAGGCTAAAGATGCGGCAACTCATCTATTTAGTTCTGCTTCACTCGAAAACAATGATAATCTTCCAACTGTTGAGTTAGAAAAGAGCCTCTTTGATAATGGTATTGGAGTATTAGATCTCTTTACAAAGAGTGGCTTAACACAGTCTAACGGAGACGCACGACGTCTTGTTACACAGGGCGGAGCTGAAGTTAATGGCGAAAAGGTTGGTGATATTAAGAAAACATTTTGCTATGACGATAGCAAGGATGGCGTCTTTATCCTCAAAGCTGGGAAGAAAAAGTTTATGAGAGTTCTTATTAAATAGGAATTATAGTTAGAGTAAGTGCCTTCAAAAAGAGGGCACTTTTTACTTTAATTGTGGTTGAAAATAATT
>DHMZ01000091.1:20204-21148 GCA_002406055.1 Spirochaetales bacterium UBA4629 | reverse complement strand
AAATCTATATGTATTACAGGATATTCTTTCCAGTCATAATCGAGTGTATCTATAAAGAGTCCTTTAAAGAGCTCTCGCTTTCCTTTGAAGATTGATTCTAACGTGCTAAGTGTTAAGCTCTTACCAAATCTACGAGGTCGTGAAAGAAAATAATAGGAGCCATCGTCCTTTATGAGGTTATACAGATATTTTGTTTTATCAATATAAACGTAGTCATTCGTTCTTAAAACTTCAAATGTACTGTTACCTCTATTAATAGTCTTCATTAATTTTACCTCTATAAAAACTTTTTATAGTTTAGAACATACTAACACATAATTATAGTTACTCTTATTGTGTTATAATATCATAAAAACAAACGAGGATTTATAGAAACAAATTATATTTTATCATTATTTCATATTTAAGGATTTAAGAGTTTCAAAGACCTTGCTTTCTGTCTTCTTTCCAGCTAGAGGCGTAATGCTTATGTAATTGTCTCTCAAAACAGCATCTGTATCGTAATATAGTTTTTCATCAGACCCCGTGTAAACGCTGTGGCCAACTTCGTAATACATTATGCCATCATCTGTTTTGAAATAGTCTTGGTAATATGGTCCACCTTGTTGTGTAATTTTTATTCCTTTTACCTCTTCAGGAATATTCACATTCCAAAGAAGATTTTTCTTCAATAGTTCATGTTTTAGAAAGAATTCCCATATAGTCTCAATGTTTTTATCAAAAGGAGTAAAAGAAGTTGGAGTTACAGAAAAGGCAACAGAGGGAGTACGCGTAAAAAAACCTTCAAAGACAGCCCCGCATGTTCCAGAATATGATATGTCGTCTCCAACATTAAGACCTCTGTTTACGCCAGAAAAAATCATATCAAAATGGCCTAAGATTTCGTGAGCAAAACGAACACAATCAGCAGGCGTTGAGTCGACAAAAAATGCTCTTTTTGCCCC
>DHMZ01000091.1:0-20060 GCA_002406055.1 Spirochaetales bacterium UBA4629 | reverse complement strand
TTTGGTGCAACTATCGTTACATCACCTATTTGAGAAGCAAAGTTACATAGGCTCCTTAAGCCTTCTGAATTTATTCCGTCATCATTAGCTAAGAGTATATTCACATCCATCCCTCATTATTCTCTTTGTATTCTTTTACGGCTTTATCACAATCTTCTATAAGTGCATTCATCTCTTCAAGAGAGTAACAAGTTGCACCGCTCGCTCTATCGTGACCTCCCCCATGATAGCGATTAGCAATCTTATCGACAGTCATGAACCTACTGCGTAGTCTAACTCTTATTGTTCCATCTCCATTATCTATAAAGGCAAGCCAACAAATTACGTCCTTTATATTTGCCATAAATGAGACACTCTCGCTAGCCTCTTCCCGACTTAAATTAAGTTCTTTTTGCATATCTGAATCAACATAGACCCATCCAAGTCCATTTTCCGTGAACTTAACTTTATTAAAGACAGCCTCTCTATAGCGATAGAATGATAGCTCTTTTAAATCTAACCGTGCTTGCAACGTTTCAACGTCTACCCCCTTCTCTAGCATTACAGATGCCAAACGGAGTGTCCTTGGAGAGGTTGAAGAAAAACTAAAACGTCCACTATCTGTTACCATACCGCAATAAATAGCTGTTGCAGCTATGCTATCTATCTTGAGAATAGAAGAAAAATCACTATAGAACTGAGCAATCATCTCACAAGTAGAGCTTCGTCCATCTTCTATCCACTCTATCGCATTCCAATCTTCTGTTTTAATGTGATGGTCTATTTTAATTACTTCTTTAGCAAGGAATATTGCCTTATTAGAGACCCTATCCATTGTAGCAGTATCTAATACGATAGCTAAAGAAGACGCAATTATTTTTTCATCTAATAGGCCATCATCTCCTCCTAAGAATGATAAGTAATCAGAATAATCACTACTTGTTAAATATATCTTCTTCTCAGGAAAAGAGAGAGAAAGTATTCTCATAAGACCTTTAGTAGATCCAATTGCATCGCCATCTGGTCTGAAGTGACGACAAAGCACTATAGAGTCATATTCTTTTATCTTATTTAGTATTTCTTCTTCAATTTTCTTCATTGCTTGTTGCCTCTTTATTTAAATCATCAAGCATCATCATTGCCTCTTCTTTGCTCTTTACTTTGGCACCGCTAGCTTTTTTATGACCGCCACCACCGTATTTAACAGCAATTGGATTAATGTTTTTATCTCTACTTCTTAATTCACAAAGTATGCCATCTTCATCCTCAGTAAATGATACCCAAATGCCAACACCTTTAATATTAGCCATCGTATTAACAAAACCACGTGAAATGCTAAATGGCGTTGTCCCCATCTTTTCTACATCCTTTTTTGTTATGTATGCATAGGCCACAGAGCTATCTGTAACTTTGATTCTATCGATGAAATATCCTCGTCTTTTAAGAGATGCAAAATCTTCATTGTATAAAGATGCGTAGATATCACCTATAGAAAAGCCAGTAGATAAAAGATAAGAGCAAAGTGTAAATGTACTTGGACTTACCGAATCATACAAAAATCTTCCACTATCTGTAACAATGCCAGTAAAAAGACTCTTTGCTGAAACACTATCAACTTTCAAACCTGTGCTATAAGCAAAATCAGCAACAAGTGAAGCACAAGACTCGCGAGAAGAGTCTATTATTTCTATGTCACAGAATTTTTCAATAAAAAGATGATGATCAAAACGAAGCGTCTCTTTTGCTAGTGTGTATCTATCGTCAGAAATAAGACTTGGAGACGATGTATCTAAAACTATAGAGAGACTCTTTTTAAAGACTTCTGTCTCAACATTATCCATCTTCTTATTGTACATAAATGAATAACGTCCAAGTTCATCTCCTACAACATAGACATCCTTTTCTGGATAATTTAGTTCAATTATGGCTTTAAGTCCTATTTGAGATCCTATTGCGTCTCCATCAGGATTGGAATGTCTATGAATTATTATTGTGTCGTATTCTTCTATTAATTCTTTTGCTTTTAAGTATTCTTCTTTCATATCTTTTCCTCAAAAGAAAGCTCTTTCTTTTCAAAAAAAGCGAAGAGAGACTACTACACAGTAGCCCCTCTTCAATAAACTCTTAATTAAAGAGAATCTTTTAAAACTAAGACAATTGGGAACTGACTAACACCAATCTTAGAGAGATTGTCGCCAAGAATATAACTAGTCTTGCTTGCTGAAATTGTCTCGTATGTCTTGTAGCATCCAAGATAATATTCATTTTCGCCAGATGTAGTTACAGGAGTCTTTGCATCCTTATTAATTGTCCAAGAGTTTGTCTTTTCTGAACTAAGAACAATACTTGCCTTTCCGTTTGTTTCAACTACCTCAATATAGTTCTTTGCTCCAGCAGAGACTGTATAAAGAGCGAAAGAACCATCTTCGTTCTTCTCTACATAGACGTTAGCACTCTTACCTAGACTTGTTGCTGTAGCAAGGTATTTACCATTCATTTCACCTGTATAGAAAAGCTTCTTTCCTGCGTTGTTCTGCTCAAGAGCAATTGTATACTCTTCTTTCTCTTCAACTTCCTCAACTCCATCAAATGAGAATGGAACAAGGCTTACTTCTGCTATAAAGCAAGGGAACTGGCTAACGCCAATCTTTGAAATGTTGTCGCCAAGGATATAGCTAGTCTTGCTTGCAGAGATTGTCTCATATGTCTTATAGCATCCAAGATAGTACTCTTCTCCATCAACCATAGTTACAGGAACACCTGTTTCACTATTAATTGTCCATAGAGCTGTTGAATTATCTGAAAGTTTAATTGTAGCCTTTCCATCAACAGAAAGGATTTCAATATACTTCTTGTTTTCACTCTTATCGAGGAAGTATAAAGCAAAGCCACCATCTTTCTTCTCTACATAAACGCTAGCACTCTTAGCATAGTTGCCTGTAGAGAGATACTTACCACTCATTTCACCTGTGAAGTGAAGATCTTTTCCTGCATTCTTCTGAGAAAGAGCAAGCACATAAGGCTTATTCTCTTCAAGAGTATTTTCGTCTATCTTCTTGTATTCAAGAGTAGCAAGGCTAACATTCATTAAAACGCCAGGGAACTGGCTAACGCCAATTTTTGAGATGTTGTCGCCAAGGATGTAGCTAGTCTTGCTTGCAGACATTGTTGCATATGTCTTATAGCATCCAAGATAGTACTCTTCTCCATCAACCATAGTTACAGGAACACCTGTTTCGCTATTAATTGTCCATAGAGCTGTAGGATTATCTGAAAGTGTAATTGTAGCCTTTCCTTCAACAGAAAGAATTTCAATGTACTTCTTTGCTCCGTCCTTCTCAAATGATAAAGCGTATCCATCGCCACTTGCTTCTAAGGCAACATCAACAGCTTTCTCTGGTTTATCTGTTGTAGAAAGATACTTACCACTGAGAGATCCGTCAAAATAGAGAGTCTTACCAACATTTGCTTGGTATAGACCATATTTATACGTAGAGCCAACACTAGCGTTCATCTCTGTAGTAGAAACATAGAAATCTTGAGGTGCAGCATCAAGAGAAAGAGTAAATGCCTTTTCTTTAGTCTCTTCGCCACATGTAGCCTTAAGAGTTAAAGTAGCAACAGTCTCTTCTTCCTGGAGTGTTACATATGCTTTGTTTCCATCAACAACAATAGCTGGGCTATCAGATGACCACTCAAGCTTTACGCTCTCGTAACCAACGCCAGAAGTTTGAAGTGCAAGTGTTGTATCTTCCGTAATAGCATCTACTAATGTAATGTTGTCGAGCTCAAAATCAATCTTTTCGCTATCTGTCTTCTCAGGAAGGCTCTTATAAACAAATGAAGAACCATCTACAGGTGTAAGATAGAATGCACCATCATAGACACAGATAACGCCAGTAACATCTGCAATCCAACCAAAGTGTTCAGCGTGCTCACTCTTTAGTTTAGCCTGATTCTCTTTGCTTATTGGACAAACTGAAGACGAAATTCTTACATAGCTTTCTAAGCCATTCTTCTTAAAGCGATAGTAACCGCTAGCTGTATCCTGACTAGATACTTCAACATCCTTAATTGTTACAAGTAAAGCCTGCTCTTTTGTGAGTGCCGCATCCTTTAAGGAAGTAGATGCCATGTACTTTTCAGTCCAATTGGCAGCCTCAACTGTCTTTATTGAAGAATCTAAAACTTCGATTGTTGCATTCTTAACTTCATGAGTACCACTATATAGGTCCTTAACACCAGTTGCTCTAACTGTCATGCCCTTTTCTAGCTTAAGATCGCTTACAGGGTCATCTGCCATGTTGTAGACATAGTATCCACCATCACTGTCTTGCATATATAAACAGTTACTAGAGTTACCATTAGTCTTACTCATAATACCTGTAATAACACCCTTAACTACGACTGTGCTATCTTTCTTTGCATTGATATATTCATCCCATGTAAACTCTTTATACTGAGGAATGAAATAATTAAATGATGTAGATGAACTATTGCCATTTGTATCAGTTAATGTTGCAGTAAGAGTGTATTCAACTTTTTCAGGTGTCTTTTCATTGACGTTAATTGTTGTCTTATGATTGTCACCCTTAATAATTTCTACGTTCTCAGGAGAAGAGCTAGTCCATTCTACAGGGTAGCTAACACCACTAATTGTGACGACATCAACAACGGAGAAGTCACTTGGAGTTGCTGTAGCATCCTTTCCTTTGCTATACATACTGAAGAGATAATTCTTTGCACTCTCTAATCCACTGTTAGTACTATTTTTACTGCCTGTTGTAGAGCAGGAAGCAAGAGCTAAAAGAATTAAAGAAGCAAGGATAAGTCCCTTTAAACATTTTTTCATTTTGTTCTCCTTATTTTTCTATCGAAATATCTGAATCAGATAAAACCTTAATCTGGATAGAACCAGAGTACCTATCAACTATGCCTTTTACTGAGATTGTTTTCCTTAAGAGTGACTGGGCACTTATATTTTTAAGATTTTCACCACGTAAAAGGACACTATTGCCATTAGATGAACAAAGTAGCGACATAGAGCTATTGCTACTATATTCAATAGATTCAACATAAAGGTTATCAACCTCTACTGTTGTAGCTTGAAGTGCATCTGAAGCAGGGAGAGTGACAATCTCATCTCCGTTTGGTATTTCAATTGTACTATTCATCAAATAATCAAGCGAAACTGGAGTATAAGCAATCTCCTCTCCTTCTGATATAAGACGAATATTTTCCTCATCATCTGGCTTCATTTGCCTGTATTTTATTCCTGAGATTTGGTAACTGTCTCCTCTTGTATAGTATTGGACAGTACCAACTATTTTTACTTTATTACCTACTCTAAGTATATCTAGCCCCGCACCTGGAAAACTAAAGCCATAGTAGACACATATACCAAAGGTATAACCACTCTCTTCATCTAAGCTCTCTGTATAGACGCTATTATCATCGTACTTAGTAACAATAGCCTCAAATGAGACCTTCTTTCCTTCATACTCTTTAGCGTTAAGTCTGAGCTCTTTTAGTGTTACCTCGATGATATCGCCATAGTAGAAATTAGGATCTTTTTCGTTTGACCAGATATTCTTTTTCTCTCTTTGTGCCTGTCTTATCGCATCTTGAGCATAGCTACCGTATCTATTATTTGACGAAGAATAAGCAATAGCTAAGCCTTCCTGTAATAGTTCAATATTAAGATTGCGGTACTCGCTTGTAGAACTCTCTCTATACCAAATCCAAACAAGCATTCTAGAGCCTGTTGAATCTAGATTCCATTCATCATTATCGCTTTCGATAATAATAGACTCGGCATTAGAAAGCTTTTCGTGCGTAAACTGACTAGCACTTTTACCCCACTCTTCAATCTTACCTGTTGACTCTGGAGTATTAACAGCAATGTATCTTGCCTTTAAAACACCATCAGGAGAAATAGATGTTGGAACGCTAAAATATGTAGTGTCGCCATCTATATAGGAGAGAACAGTCGCCTCTACCTTCTTTGATGATGTACTTGGATCAAGTTTTAATTTTGCTGAGTAATCAATGCTTTCCTCTACTCCCTCAGGAGCAGAAGAAAGGCTCTCTTTTGTCATACTTTGGCAAGAGACAAGAATGAGAATAATAAATAAGAAAGGTAATACTCTTTTCATTAGTTCTGATACTCACACTCATCAAGTGCTGTCTGGAAAGCTGTATCAATCATCTTGTCAACATTGCCATTATCTTGAGAAGAAAGACATGTTGCAAGTAATGTCTGAACCTGGCTTCTAGCTGTACTTGAACCATTGAAAGCTGGAGATGTATAGTAAGCCTTCTCCTGCTCTAAACAGACCTTTGCAGAGAGAGATGTTATATACTTTCCACCATCTGCCTTAGCAACAAATTCCTTGTACTGAGGATTAGAAGCAACGCTCTTAAGAACAGGAACATATCCACTTGCCATACTAAATTCAGCCTGGAATTCAACACTTGTTGTGAAGTACTTAACAAAGAGCCAAGATGCAATAACTTCTTGAGGGTTGCTCTTATTGAAGATACATACGCTTGGTCCCTGAGAAATAACCTTTGGATTAGCTGGGTTAACCTGTGGAATTGTTGTGATTCCAACTTCAAATGGATAGTTACCATTGCTATCTGCTGTTGGTCTCTGGTGAGAAGCACCTGCACTTGAACCGATAGACATATAGCTACGTGTACCACTTTCAGCAACAAAGAGAGCTGATGTGTAAGCGCCATAGAGTGTCTGTGTTGTTAAATATCCCTTCTGATACCATTCTCTGAACTTCTTAACAAATGCCTTGTTTGTATCGTTATCGAAAAGGTAGTGAGGCTCTGTTGCAGATGTGTAAGGTGAGCCATACTGCTCTGTCATTGTGATAAACCAGTTACCTTCACTGTCATAGCCGAGTGGAATACTCTCTGGATCAATAGCCTTAATCTGAGCACAAACTTCTTCCATTTCATCCCATGTTGTAGGAACTTTTATGCCATGCTGATCAAAGAATGTTTTGTTGTAATAAAGAACTTCAGTACTCTTAGACCATGGAAGAGTATACATCTTTCCATCTCCATACTGTCTTCCTTCATTGTAGTAACCTTCGATGAAGTCATTCTTCTGGTCTTCTGTTAAGCCTAGAATTTCTTTTGTGCCATCTGCATGTGTTACTTCTACCTTGCTATCGATTAAACTATCGAGTGCTGTAACAGCACCAGCAAGATTATAGAGAGCAACATGGTCAGGATAACAATAAGCAATGTTTGGCTGGTTACCTACTGTAATTTCAGTAGAAATCTGATCTCTAACATCATCATATCCACCAACCTGAGTAGCATTAACTGTAATATTAGGATAAAGCTTATTGAACTCCTGAATATATAGGTTAAGAACGTCACTAAGGTTAGTTCCCATTGTATGATAGAAAGTAATTGTTACAGGACTTCCATCATAACCATTCTCTGGAACAACAAAGCCATCATTTTTGACAGCCTCTTCCTTTCCTCCCCCGCAGAATGCAGAAACGAGGACTAATGTGGCAAGTAAAAATACTGCTACTAGTTTTTTCATAATTTTCTCTCCTTTAAAAATTATATATTTATCCTTTAATACCGCTTCGAGATACACCTTTCATAATGTACTTACGTAAGAAAACAAAGACTAAAAATAGTGGGAATGACACAAGTGCAACAGCTGCCATCTGAACTGGGTAGTTTACATCGCCTGTAGACTCTGTGAAGGCATTTCTGAGACCATTTGTTATCATTCTATGAGCGCTATCATTGGCAACTAAGCGCGGCCAAATGTAGCTATTCCATGCACCCATCATCTTAAGAATTGTTATTGAGATGAGAGTTGGAAGAGAAAGAGGAATCATAACTTTACATAAATACTTAAAATCGCTTGTTCCATCCACCTTTGCGGCTAGGTAGAGTTCATTTGGTATTTGCATAAAGTTCTGTCTTAGTAGGTATATGTAGAATACAGATACTAAGAATGGAACTATCAATACCGTATATGTATTAATCCATCCAAGCTTTGTTACTGTGCTATAGTTAGTGATGGTAAATAGCTCTCCAGGGATCATCATAGTTGCTAAGAGCGCTGCAAAGAGTGCATTCTTTCCTTTAAACTCTAAGCGAGCAAAAGCAAAAGCAGATAGTATCGTTATGATGAGTGATAGTATCGTTGAAACAACTCCTACATAGAGTGTATTCATAAAGAGTCGACCCAAGTTTGCTGTCGTAAATGCATTAGAATAGTTACTAAACATGATACGACGAGGGAAGAATGTTGGGACGCTCATTCTATACTCATCAAGTGTTTTAAGGGATGAAATAATCATCCAATAAAATGGGAAGAGCACAACTAGAGCCATAAAAAGTAAAAAGAAATACAAAAAGAATTGTACCAAGCAAAAGACAATCTTTTGTTTTGTAGACATCTTTTGCATATCACGTTCACGCATGCCTTTCATATCCTTCCCTCCTTAATAATGAACTCTCTTCTTGCTTACTTGAAGATTTAATAAAGTAACAACCAAGATGATAGCAAAGAGAATAAGAGCTGCAGCACTAGCTCTACCCTGATTATTGGTGCTTAGTGCGTCATAGATGAAGCCTACCATAGTATTAAGGCGCCCAGCATCATCTGCAGGTCCCATCTTTTCTCCAAATATACCAACAATAGATGTATATTCTTTGAAGCCACTAATGAAGCCAGTAATTATGACATACGCAAGCATTGGAGAAAGTAGAGGTACTGTGATACGTGTAAAGATTCGCCTTCTACTTGTTCCATCAACACGTGCAGCATCATAGTACTGTTTGTTAATAGACTGTAAGCCACCAAGAAGAATGAGAATCTTAAATGGAAGTGCATTCCAAACTATATAGACAATCATAACAGTCATGTTAGCCATGTAGCTTGATCCTGTATTGATCCAGTTAACATGCTTTCCACCAAAGGCTTCAATAATATTGTTTATGATACCCGCTGTTACAATAATTTCATTCTCAGTTCCATAGAAAGAACCAACAATATTAAACATTGCAGCAAAGACCATTCCTATTGCTATTGAGTTGGTAACATATGGAAGGAAGAATATTGTCTGCAGTGGCTTCTGCAAGAACTTAATCGAATTAAGACATACAGCAATTAGAAGAGCTAAAATAGTTGAAATAGGTACAGTGAAGATACAAAGAAGAATTGTGTTTTTCAAACACTGCAAGAATCTTTGGTATTTGATTACCTTTTTAAAGTTTCCTATTCCAAACTTAAATATAGCGCCCCCTGCTGCCTTTAAGCCTGAGTAGTTCTCTAATAAAGACATTCTTACCGTATTAAAGATAGGCCATACTGTAAAAATAAGAAGAAGAACTAAAGCTGGAGAAAGATATAGCCAAGCTTTCCATTTATGTTCGCTTTCAACCATCTGCATAATTACTTCTCCAAGTAGATTCTCTTTTCATCGTCTTTCCTAAAGACAAAGACCTTATTCTTTTTAAGTGAGAATCTAATATCTTTTTTAGAACTGTCTACACCACTGTCAGAAGGAATAATAGCTCTAAGTATTGGGGTAAGAAGCTCTTTGTTCTTAGCAACAATAGAGACATCTCTTCCCATAACCTCTATAGCAGATAGCTCGGCTCTTAATGGGCCATTATCGTCAAGGATAAAACCTTCTGGTCTTATACCAACATATACATCCATATCTTCAATATCTGCATCTAGTATTCTGTCTTCTCCGATATATACTCCACCATTCTTTATTATGCCGTTAAAAACATTGATAGGAGGAGTTCCAAGGAACTTAGCAACAAAAAGATTAGCTGGATTATCGTAGACATCTTGAGGCTTTCCAATCTGCTGAACAACACCAAGCTTCATGATAACAATCTCATCTGAAATACTCATTGCCTCTTCCTGGTCATGAGTAACAAAGACTGTTGTAATATTAGTTTCTCTTTGTATTCTTCTTATTTCTTCTCTAGTCTGAAGTCTTAATCTTGCATCCAAGTTAGATAATGGCTCATCAAGAAGTAGAACGCGTGGCATCTTTACAAGCGCGCGAGCAATAGCGACACGCTGTTGCTGACCGCCACTAAGTTCACTAGGCTTACGTTCCATTAACTCGTCAATTTGAACTAAAGAAGCAACTTTCTGAGCTCTCTCAAGCATCTCTTCTTTACTAAGCTTATCTTCGCCTTTTAAGTTTTGAAGAGGAAAGAGAATATTCTGCTTTACAGTTAAATGTGGGTATAGAGCATAGTTCTGGAAGACAAGTCCTACTCCCCTATTTTCAGGTGAAAGCTTCGTTACATCATCTTCTCCAAAGAAAATCTTACCGCTTGTTGCTTTTTGCAAGCCACAAATCATATAGAGAGTAGTACTCTTACCACAGCCAGAAGGACCAAGTAATCCAACAAGCTTACCATCTGGTATGGTAAATGTCATATCATTAACAGCTACGACCTCTTCATCGCTCTTCTTATTCCTACTGGGGAATATCTTTGTCAGATTTTGTAATACGACTTCCATTATCTATAAACCTCTTTAATATAAGCTTTTTTCCGCTTTTTCTTTAGCTAACTCTTTTTTTCTTTCAATTACATCTTCTTCTGTTTCGTATATATACTGTGACATATAATCAACAACAACTGTATCTGCTAAAAGATCATGTATTGCTAAGTGATCCTTTGTTGCAAAAATTAAGATTAAATTAATAAGAATAATGCCACCAATTACTATTGGCCCCACAATACCAATTGAAGAGAAGAAGACCATCATTAGTATTAGTAGTGGGACCATTGTTTCTATTGTATATTTACCAAGTATAGCTCTGATAAAAAGAGATGTATTATTTACTCGCCATCCGCCTCGACGCATTAAGCAAAGAGAAAAGACCTTTTTCCCTATAGTTACTCCGTTCTTAAAGAAGATAGGAATAATAAATTCAGCAATTATGAAGGCGAAAAATACACCTAATGATACAGATAGCAAAGATAGATTTACTACCTTCTGGTATGTAAGGATTGTATCCTCATCGTTAATTAAAGCATTATATGCTTCATCATATAATGCCCTTTCTTCTTCGCTATAGCCATAATACTCATCGCTAGAAATACTAAACTCTACTCCGTATTGCTTTTCGTATTTACTGTAGCATTCATTGAGGTGTGTATTATAACTATCATATTTGGTAATAAATGAAATAAGGAAAATAAAGAATGTGGAAAGAATAGTAAGAATTATAAAATCTAGTATTAGAGCAGATATTCTTTTTAAGAGACTCGCCCTTTGCACATCATCACTAACTAACACAGTTCTATACCCCATCTCCTTTTTTATTAGCTATCTATAATTTAAGACAGCTTAAGTAGTGTATATTAGAAAACAAAAAATGTGGAATATTTTTTATCATCTTTTTAGCTTTTTGCTCGACTTTCAAAGAGAACTTCTTCTATTACCTTTGTCAGATCTGAATGAAAAACAATTCTGTTATCTCTATCATTTTTAATTAGATTTTTCAAATGCCACCAAGAAAGAGTAAATGGAACCTCTCCTTTTTTATATCTTACACCACGAGGCCAAATCTTATAGTAATTAAGTAATGGTACATATTCTTTTGCTTTTAATGGGATAATATTGTGATTAAAAAGAAGGGCAACCTCATTCCATCTTTTAACTTTCTTCTCATCTAAATGCATGACAAGAAAATCTTCAAAATTAAAATAAGAGAACAAGAAAAAAGGAAGATTATCCTCCTCTCTATTTCTATACTTAACCCCCTCTTCATCTCTTATGTAGATATCTCTATCGACAAGGATTTCAATTCTCTCTTTCTTATTCTTTTTCCTTACTTGATAGTATGTTTTCTTTACTTCGTTATACATGCCATTCGTGGCTTTAATTGTGTAAAAGACATAGGCAATCCCCTCTTCTCTAAGAAAGCGATTAAACTCACCGAGATAAGCCATCTCAGATTCACCTTCACATATGACATAGATAATCTTCTTTCGTTCAATCATAGTTAAATATATGGAAACGGAACACCTGAGAGGCGACCTGAAAGATATAAAGAGCGAATTCTTCCCTTATCTTTTGATGAGGTAAGCTCCTCGACAGGAACACAAATGCTACCATCCTTTTTCGTCTTTTCAAATATAAATAATTCGCTAGTCGTTACATATGGCGCATCCATTAAATCTGTATTATGAGATGAGCATATTAGCTGAGCATTTTTAGTGTTGTATCGTTTATCTAAAAAGAGAGAAATAAGAGTTCTTAGTAGAATTGGATGGAGGGAGATATCTATTTCGTCAACAACTAAAACAGAGCCTGTTTCAAGAGAGGTAAGAAATGAAGCAAGCAAAGATAGAACCCTTCTTGTTCCATCGCTTTCGTCATTCAAGCTCAGCCATACACCATCACTATGTTCGCTCTTCCAACCATCACTATCTTTTTTTATGTCATATAGTGGAAAGTCTAGCTTCTTCATCAAACTAATTATCTGTTCTCTTGCTTCTTTTCTTGTTTTACCACTTAGCGCTATATATCTTTCTTCATCTTCTTCCCAAGAAGGACTAAAGGATGAGAAAAATAGAAAACTCTCTAAGTAAGAAAGAATACTCGACGGTAGAGTTGTCTTCTTTATATCTTTTGCGTCTAAAACAGGGAAAGAGTTCTCTAATAGTTCTTCTCTTATAATTCTTTCTGAATTGTAACTCATTTGATAGTTATAGATTTTATTCTCAAAACTAAAGGAGAGACGAAAGAGAGTCTCATCTCTATCTAAAAACAGATTCGGAGTATAAAAAGATGGTTCAATGCCATTCTTTAATAATAAAAGAAGTGTTTTTAAGGCTCCAAAAAGAGTGCTCTTACCACTGCTATTGGCACCAAATACAATAGCAATAGGCAGTGCCTTTACACCCTTTTCTTCCAAAACTGTTATATTAGAACTCTCTCTTGCGCTCTTAGAAATACGCTTACGATTAAGAGTAAGCGAGATACCTGTCGATATGATACTCTTATAGTTTTCGCATGAAAAAGAAAGAAGCATAATTCACCTCTAATTGAAGATTCCGCATTCACTAAGAATAATGCTATTAGTTAGCTTAGCTCTATCTTTCATATATTCCATTTCTTCTAGTTTAGGAATATCAAAAGAAAGCTTTCTTAGCTTTATTATCTCATGGTTTTGTCTTATTTTGTCTCTTTCTTTTTCAATTTTTTCTTTTATAAGAAGAGAACAAGCACCAGTTAAGTACGCTATTGCCCTCTTCTTGCCTATTCCATCTACACCTTTTATGTTATCGCTATTATCACCAACTATTGCTTTAAATAAAGAGTAAGACGAAGGAGGAAAGGAAAACTGTGAAATAAACGAATCAAGCGTAATTAAAGTTGAGTTCTTTCCTCTGTAACGCAAAACAGAAACATTAGGGCCAATAAGCTGAAAGAAGTCACTATCGAAAGATGCTATAACAACTCTCATTTTCTCTTTGTATTCAAGAGCAACAGAGCTAATTGTGTCATCAGCTTCCATTCCTTCTGAATAGATAGCTTTGACAGAAAGGTACTCTAAACACTTTAAGATATCAGCTTCTTGGCTAAAAGGTGATTCATCTTCACTCACGCTCGCCCAATCGATTGTTCTATTAGCTTTATATTGGCTATTTATCTCTTTTCTCAGAGCATTCGTATCTCTATCAAAAACAACAAGTATGTGCGTCGCTTCTGTCATTTTCATCATCTTTAATAGATATGAAATAAAGCCAATAACGCCATTAATTGGCTTTCCGCTCTTACTTCTTATTGATGTAGGTAAGCCATAAAATGTTTGAAAAAGAAGATTATTGCCATCAACTATAAGAAGTGTATCCATAACTTTATTTTAGCTTATCTTTTTCTCTTTTAAAACTTTTGGAATTTTATTTAAAAAAAGAATAACTTTAAAAGCTACAGCGATGATATCAATAGGTTCTGCTAGAAATACACCACCAGTCTTATCTGAAACAAGAAGAAGGACGACTAGATAAAATAAGTGGCAATAACACCCCAACGATAGTCAGATCTAAGCTTCCCTTCCTCCCCATATCTATTCTCATCTACTACAATAGAGCATGTTTTATATTTGAAATGGTAAGCTTAAAAAGTCTTGGAGCTGTTTTGCCACTTTCTAATTCTTTTTTACCATCAAACTCTCTCAATAAACGATTTATAAAATATCGTTTATGGAGAATTTGATTAATTATTAGATTGCAAATGATAATGCCATGTATGGTGAACTAGTTACATACTTAAAAGCAATATTTGAATTAAGGTCGCTTGTTCTTTCTCTTGAAGAATACTCATCTCTGAGAGAATAGTAATAGTAAAGTGGAGACTCTACTGCTACTCCTAACTTAAATAAAAGTGCATCTCCTAGGGAATATGAAAGCGCAACATTGCCTGTAATGTTAGTTGTCGTTAAGAATAGACTAGATTTGTTAACGATAGTAATGTATCCGCCCCAATAAGAATCAAGGGTTGTTACAGATGATAGGTATACTACATCAAAACTTAAACCACCACCAATAAGCAATGAAAAATCATTTGTAAAAGGAATTCTTCCCTCCACGCCTGTTGAAGTATAGGCAGAAGAATCACTAAACTTAGTCTTTCCATTTACATAAGGAACCTTTAAGCCAGCTGTTCCATATACACATCATTAACAAAACTATCTAGATACATAGAAACTGTGTATGAAGATGGTTTAAAGTCACTATTCTCTTCTTTTGTTAATGAATACTGTCCACCACAGCATCTGTATTAATAGCAAATACAGGGATTGCTACAAGCAAAACTAATGAAATAACAAATAATATCTTTTTTATATTATCTCCTTAAAACGACATAATAATGCCAACTTGAAATCTTTATTTCAATAACTTTAAATCATTAAGAAGATTTTCAATTGGTCCTTTAATAACACAGGAAGTTGAGAAATCGACCTCTTTCCACTTTCTTTTTTCAGTAAATGTACAGCATGGAGTTGGACACCTAGAGCAACTGCTCTTTGAGCAATAGCGAATATCTCCACTCTTCTTTTTACTCTTTTTTCTGAGTTCACAGCCACGAGGACAAAAAACCTTTGTCTCATCTGAAGAACGAACAAAATAGCCCCTTAAAGAAAGCTCTTTTCTCTTTTTATCGTCTAATGGATTAATTAATTTTTTTAATTCTTCTCTAGTCACATCTAAACAGGTCTCTTGTATAGACCTTACCCTCTACATCTTTCAATTCATCACTAAATCTATTAGCGATAATTGTATCTGATTCTTCCTTAAATTTCGCTAAATCGTTAACGACTAAGGAACCAAAGAATGTTGAGCCATCAGGAAGTGTTGGTTCGTAAATAATACAAAGCGCTCCCTTAGCTTTAATTCTCTTCATAATACCCTGTATCGAGCTCTGTCTAAAGTTATCACTATTAGCTTTCATAGTCAGCCTATAAACGCCAACAACAATCTTTTTTTCTTTGTCTTCATTCCAGCTATCATTAGATGAATAACCACCACTCTTTTCAAGGACTCTCTCTGCAATAAAGTCTTTTCGAGTTCTATTGCTCTCAACAATTGCTTCAATTAAGTTCTCAGGAACATCTTGATAGTTAGCAAGTAGCTGCTTTGTATCTTTAGGAAGACAATAGCCACCATAGCCAAAGCTTGGATTATTGTAGTGAGTTCCAATTCTTGGGTCTAGACATACTCCACTAATTATGTCTTTAGTGTTTAGTCCTTTTATTTCAGCATATGTATCGAGTTCATTGAAGAATGATACTCTCAAAGCTAAATATGTGTTAGCAAAGAGCTTAACAGCTTCTGCTTCTGTAAAGCCCATAAAGAGCGTTTCTATATCTTCTTTAATGGCACCTTCCTGTAAAAGTGAAGCAAAGACTTGTGCCGCTTTCATTAACCTTTGATTTTCTTTATCTGTACCAACAATTATACGACTAGGATACAAATTGTCATAAAGTGCCTTGCTTTCACGCAAAAACTCAGGGCTAAAGATAATGTTGTCACAATGAAATTTTTCTCTTATTTGCTGTGTGTACCCAACAGGAATGGTACTTTTAATTACCATTATTGCCTCGACATTGCACTCAATTACTTCTTTTATTACAGATTCTACTGCAGATGTATCGAAAAAGTTCTTCTTGCTGTCATAATTAGTAGGAGCTGCAATAACAACAAAATCAGCATCGCTATAAGCCTCTTTTCCATCTAAAGTTGCTTTGAGTTTTAAGTCTTTTTCTCTTAAATACTTCTCAATGTATTCATCTTGAATAGGACTTTTGCGCGCATTAATAAGTTTAACCTTCTCCTCGATGATATCTACAGCGGTTACCTCATGATGCTGACTCAATAGCGTTGCAATAGATAAGCCAACATAGCCAGTTCCCGCAACAGCTATCTTTAAATCTTTAAAATCTCTCATTCATTCCCCCCATAATACTCTTTATACCAAGTAGCAAATTTTCTTAAGCCCTCTCTAAGCGTAGTTTTAGGCTTAAAACCAAAATCACGCTCTAACTCACTTACATCTGCGTATGTTATAGCAACATCTCCCTTTTGCATAGGAACAAGTTTTTTATGTGCCTCAAAGTCATAGTCAGATGGAAGAACTCCAGCTCTTACTAATTCTTCTTGAAGTATTGTTACAAATTCTAATAGATTCTCTGGATGATTATTTCCAATGTTATAAACCTTATAAGGAGGAATAAAGAGACCATCATCTCCGATTTTCTTTTCAGGTGCTTTGTTCATTACCCTTATTATTCCTTCTACTATATCACTTACATAGGTAAAATCTCGCTTGCAATTACCATAGTTGAATATCTCAATGTCTTTATTCTCTCTTAACTTATTAGTAAAAGAAAAATATGCCATATCTGGACGGCCAGCCTCACCATAGACAGTAAAAAATCTCAATCCAGTTGATGGAATATTATAGAGTTTAGAGTATGCATGAGCCATTAGTTCATTTGACTTCTTTGTTGCAGCATACAGAGAAACAGGATTATCTACTTTATCGTCTGTAGAATATGGAATTTTGCTATTTGAGCCATAAACAGAGGAGGAAGAAGCATAGACTAAATGTTTAAGATTTGGAGCATGCCTACATGCTTCAAGGATATTAAAGAATCCAACTATATTTGACTCTATATATACTTCTGGATTCTCAATTGAATACCTAACTCCAGCCTGAGCTGCAAGGTTCACAACTATTGTTGGCTCTACCTCGTCAAAAAGAGAAGAAATAAACTCTTTATCAGCAATATTGCCTTTTACAAAGTGCCAATTCTCGCCTTTCTTTTTTTCTTCTATTTTCTTTAGCCTATATTCTTTTAAGCTTGGGTCATAATAACTATTTAAGTTATCTACTCCATAGCAAATATTGTTTTCATCTTCTACTAATCTTTTAGCTAAGGCAGCGCCAATAAAACCAGCAGCGCCTGTAATAAGTATTCTTTCCATAATACTCTCCACCAAAAATCTATTTTAGCTTATATCACCCTTATTAGAAAGGTAAAAAATTCTATCCTTCTAGATTTCTAAAGAGAAGAAAAATAGAAAAGAAATAATAAATGAAGTGAGTGTGTATTTATTTTCAGTAAGCGATTTGTAGAAGATAATTATCTTTATTCAATTAACAATAATGAAATGCCTTGTTATTTTGAACTTTTGCATTTCCATTTATTAACCAAATAATGTATCTTATTCGAATGGATAGCTTGGGTCTTAGTAGCAAGTGCATAGAGTATATTTTTATCTTCTCTTCACTTTTTGCTCTAATTGAAATTGGGATCATTTTAAAAACAAAGAGAGACTATAAAAGAAGAATAGTCTCTATTTTCTTCTTCCCATATATACTTACTGTTCTTTCTTTAACACTATTAGATAGGATTCCATTCCCTAATTATCGCTATAACCTTACTATCTTTTGGTCATACGAGAACTTTAATTATACCTTTTGGCAAAATGGAAGACAGGTTGTTTGCAACATCATTATGCTTCTTCCTTTTGGCTTTATGCTTCCTTTTATGTTGGAAGATACGAAGTATAAAAAATTTGGATACTATACACCAATTTGGGCCATTATTTTTTCATCTCTCATTGAGATAACGCAGTTAATAACAAAAAGAGGCTTCTTTGAATTTGATGATATCTTCCACAACAGTATGGGAGCGCTACTAGGCTATTATATATACTTATTCTATAGGTCCTTAAAAGAGTTTTAGCTCTCCTTTTTTCCCATACTTTGTAAGAGATGTATTAGCTCTAAATCCTTCTCTGTTACTCTCATATTAGATGAAATCTTCTTTCCATTCTCACCTTTCTCGATTGCAACGCTTATTACATCACCAACCTCAATTGGATGAGATGCTATATATGAAATGAACGAAGTAAATTTAGGGTGTTCAGAAGAAAAACTCCCCCATGCTTTTTGCATTTTTAATAAATCAAAAGGATTCATTTTATCTCCAAAAAAAGAGAGGGAAAACATAACTGCTTTCCCCACTCTTCTATTTAAATAATCTCTTATTTAATATCATTTCCAGTTAATTCCTGTCTGAATGATGTTGCACTTTCTTTCTTATCGCCTGGCTTATAAAGAAGAGGTACAGCAGCATAGAGAGCAGCACAAACAACGAGATCCTGCTTCCATGTTATTTCGTTAGGAGCATGAGCCTGGCTCTCTGCACCTGGTCCGAAACCTACGCAAGGAATACCATATCTACCCTGAATAGCAACGCCATTAGTAGAGAATGTCCACTTATCTGTTAGAGGGCGACCTTCTCTCTTGCTCTTAGAGATGTCATCGCTATAGAGTCTCTTTTCTCCCCAAAGTGCATGGTGTGCATCAACGAGAGCTTGAACATGTGGAGCTGTCTCTTTGTTAATCCATGTTGGGAAGAAACACTCTGTCTTATAAACTTCGTTTGTCCAAGATGGTCTATCATACCAGTACATAGAGACCTTCACATCCTTGCCATACTTCTTAACAGAAGGAAGATCTTCAATTTCCTTTAAACAAGACTGATATGTTTCACCAGCTGTCATTCTTCTGTCGATGCTGATAGCACAGCTATCTGCAACAGCACATCTAGAAGGAGATGTATAGAAAATCTGGCTTGTTGTACATGTTCCACGTCCTAAGAAGCGTGCATCTTCATAGTGCTCTGGGTTATACTTTGGATCAAGCATCTTTACAAGACCCTTAATCTCAACTGAATCATCTGCAGGATTTTCATTGAGAGCTCTTACGTCCTGAAGGATATCAGCCATCTTATAGATAGCGTTGTCGCCTCTCTCTGGAGCTGAGCCATGGCAAGAAATACCCTTAACATCGACTCTAATTTCCATTCTTCCTCTGTGACCACGATAAATACCGCCGTCTGTAGGCTCTGTTGAGATAACAAATTCAGGAACAATCTTATCTACGTTGTAGATGTACTGCCAACACATACCATCACAGTCTTCTTCCTGGACAGAACCAACGACCATAATCTTATAGCCTTCTGGGATAAGGCCAAGGTCCTTCATAATCTTTGCACCATATGTAGCAGAAGCCATTCCGCCTTCCTGGTCAGAACCACCACGGCCATAGATAATCTTATCTGTCTCGTATCCCTTGTATGGGTCATTAGTCCAGTTCTTAATATTACCAATACCTACAGTATCAATATGAGAATCAAGAGCAATAATCTTGTCTCCAGTTCCCATCCATCCAATAATGTTGCCTAGCCCATCGATTTCAACTTTATCATAGCCAAGCTTTTCCATCTCTTCCTTGATTCTGTAAACAACACCCTTTTCTTCACAACTCTCAGAAGGAATAGCAATCATGTCTCTGAGGAATTTTGTCATTGCTGGGCCATAGGCTTCAGCAGCTTTTTTAATTGCAGCATAATCCATAAAAGAAACCTCCAATGTTTCCACTTTTATTTGGGCTTTTTCGACCACAGTTAAATACTAAACTGTAAAATATCCTTTGTAAACAAATTTGTTGCGTTTTGTTGCAATTTCTTTTT
>DHMZ01000036.1:206-5846 GCA_002406055.1 Spirochaetales bacterium UBA4629 | reverse complement strand
AGTTTTATCGGACAGCAATAATTAATAATAAAAATAAGATGAAGTATTTATTTTTTGAAATCCAATCCGCAGATACTAGAAGATGAGATATATCATTGTATGCTGTTGGATAAGCAAAATCAAGTAGTGATCATTGGTAACCCAATGAAAAACGAAAAGGTCTCAAAGATGATTATCCAAGAAGTGAATAAGTAGTATTATATTAATAATTTAAAAACTAAAATTATGAGTAAATTGAAAATGTTAATGGGGATGCTATTCCTCTTTGTGTTGGTGGGCATGTTTTCTTCATGTACCTCAGAAGATGAGAATTTGGCAGCTCTGAATGAAGAGGTTGCTATGGTAAAAACAGCTGCGACGGCTAAAGAGCAATTTCGCAATGATTTGCAAGACGCTATGGCCAACGTAAAGAATGGCGAAAAAACAAATCTTAGTACTAGCCAAATTAATCTTTTGCAAGAATCCGCCATTAGAATGTTAAAGGCAGAAGGTGTATATAATGCAGAGTGTCAAAAAATGGAAAAAGTAAATAAAGCAGAGTTGATATTGGTTGGTACTCTTTATTTTTGCATGACTTCTAATCTAAAAGCCAAAGGACGTTTTTTGAAAACTAGAAGTAATGAGAGCAGCTTGTGTATTGATGCTGATAAAGCCATTAGATGTTTTGAGACCGCTATAGGTTCTTATTTGATGCTTGATGTTATAGACGAAATTGTAAGTGGCTATAAAAATAATAAATGTTTGACCGAAGGATTTTTCGACAAGGCAATGGAAAAAGTTGTTAGAAAGTTACTTTTTCGTGGAGTATCTTTACCAGTAAGTGCAATCTTAACCATATCAACAGAATATTATAAATGTATGAAATCATGATTCAAACAGGATGGGTATTTTTTGATCTATTTTTTATCATACTTTCTTGTGTATATTATTGGTATCCTTTATTTTTAAAAAATAATATGATGACGAATATAACGATTAGAGAACGGAAAATTGGTGAGGTTAGTCGCCAAATATCTTTCTGGGGATTAGCTTGGTTGTTGATGTGGTATTTTCAACTAAGTATTGTTATTAGTGCTTTTCTCTCTGCATATGTGATGTTCTTATCTAGTTATATCTGTTATTATTTAGCAAAACATAAGTTTAAGAAACAATCAATAAAAACTTCTTTTGATTATAATGGGTATGTCCGGTATTTATTAGTTGCTGGAGGATTTTGGATAATTTCCAATTTGTTTTATTATGTTATTTATAGCAATAATTCTTATCGCTTGAGCTTGCTCGACTATATGAACTATTCCTTGTTGCCATGGCTTACAGTTGTGCATGAGTTATACCCTTCGAAGTATCTTATGCGTAGCAGAAAAGTCTCTCGACTGCTGTTGTTAGCTTCTGCTATAGATGTAGCACTTATGTGGATATTTAATTTTAAATAAAATGAGAAGAAAGATATATAGTTTTGTGATTTTACCGATAGTTTTTCTATTGGCTTCATGTAGTAGTGACAAGCTGTCAACGAGGGATTATGATTCTTTGAAAAATAGTCAGATTAGCTTTCCGAAAAGTTTGGAAATGTGTACAGGAAATGCTGAGATTCCAAGTAGACCTTACAAACTATTGGTCTTTCGTGACTCTCTGGTCTGTACTCCTTGCTACGTCAAGTCTTTGGATGAGTGGAAGGCTTTCTTGTCTGCCATTAAACCAAATAGGTTGGACTTGATATTTGTGTTATCACCTAAGCTTGATGAGTACATGAGTGTAAAATCAGTTTTACGTAATCATCAGTACAAGTGGCCAGTTTATATTGATAGGACTAATAATTTTTGGAATTCAAATCCACAGATACCAGAAGATGAGATATATCATTGTATGCTGTTGGATAAGCAAAATCAAGTAGTGATCATTGGCAATCCAATGAAAAACGAAAAGGTCTCAAAGATGATTATCCAAGAAGTGAATAAGTAGTATTAATATTAAAAGTTTAAATTATGAGTAAGATTAAATTTTTAATGGGGATGTATGGATATAGATATCTAGATGTATGTTTTTTAATATTTAGTATTGTATGTTTTTTTATAATGGTATTTTACAATTATAAAAACTTTAAGACTAAAAGATATGATAAAGCTTCTTCTATATCTTCTTTCATGTATTCTTCTTTCTTGATGTATTTCTTGAAATTCTCATTACATTGGGGGTGGCTATATAGTTTTCTGGTACCTTTAGGTCTGTATGGATTGACACTAATTATAATCAAGAATATAACAAAAAATAATTTTGCTAATTTGAAAAAATAAAGTTATGAAGAAAGTTTTGATTTTGTCATTGATGGCGTTTTGCCTTCAACTGTCTGCTCATGAATCGCTGCCGGATGAAAATCCTGCTATTCTCAGAGCAACACGTATTTCTCATGTTGCCACAGGTTTTCGAGGCAATTATTTACACGCTAAGTTTCTTGTTTATGGAAAGAAAAATGATGGGGTTCAAATGTATTTGACCCTGTAAAATCTAAATTTGATTTAGATTACAAGAGATTATGATTGGTAAAACTCACAAATGAATTTAAAACTTAAGATTATGGTTTGTAAAATTTTTCTTTTTTCATTATTGGCTGTAGCTCTATTCTTGTGTATGCTCTCCAAGAGAGCACGTAATGAGATAATGGATTCTTTCAAGACGAACCAAGCTCGTCTCATACTTATAATTTAGTAATAATTATGAGTATAAAGTAAGTACAAATATTAATAGGATGAACTCGTGACCAGTTCAAGATGTATGTAGCATACATACCTATGGTAAATATACTGAAGGGTCACAAAATGACATCATTTAATTAACAAAATTTTATTTTATGAGAAAAATTCTTTTTTTCTTTCTTTTTTCCCTCACATTTGTATGTTGCTCTGTTGAGGAGGAAGACTCACATGCTCAAAAGAAGTATATTGTGAATGACTTAGTTGAAATCGCAAAGCAATATGGCATGGAGTTTGAACCTTTAAAAGATTTTAAAGAAGTTACAGCAAAAGAAGTGCAAGCTTTTAAAAATGAGCTAGAATTACTTAGTCGCATAAAGGGGACATACCCAATAAAAAACATTAAAAAAGGTGAAGCTGTAATGTTTAGAAATGTATCTAAGCATAAAAAACTTAAGACACGCTCAGAACTTGAATTGATTGAAGAACCTGAGTATGAATATCCTACTAAAGTTGAAGGTACATATACTTGCAACTGTAAAATACAAATGTATCATGTACTCAACAAAGTAAAAAACACAACAGAAACTTTTGTGTTTGTTGAAGCTTCGGTTAGCGGTTTGTACGGTACAGCTTTTGATAGAATTTCTAACAAAGGAGGATATGCGGGAGTTTATTATGATGATTTCGATTATACTTTTAATTTTAGTGGCCATTTTCAATATGGAGCTGCTGGATATGGTTTTATTAATGTTTATTATAGTGGCATTTATGATTATTATCTAGATTGTAGAAGCCAAATAAGTTGGAGTTTTAGAGGATGAAAGCAATGATGTTATTTTTTTGTTTGATGTTAGCTATTCAGGCAAATGCACAGAATCATTCTATGGCTAAAGCCTTCGTTCAAAAACATAGCGCCGTAGATTTCTTGAAAAAAATGGATTTAATCACAGAGACTGAAAAAAATGCTTCTGATTCTATCTTAGAAGTTCGTAGTCGTGAAGCTAAAGAAGGAATAAGTCCAAGCTTGGCATTATCAGATAGTTGTCATTATGCTAGATATGTATTATATTCTCCAATGTCAGGTGATGATATTCACGTAGTACTTGAAATCGTTTTCAAACGGATTGGTCAAGATGTTATCATAATCTCAAAAAATATTCAATTGACAGGAGCATTAGCTAAAAACGCTCTTTTTTCTAAGGTATTTGATGAGGCAATAATACATTTCTTTTATAGTAAAAAAAAGAATATGTTTGGTGGTAATATCTGTGGCAATTTATGCTATTTCTCTGGTGACCAAGAAAAGAAAATCTATGTAGGTAGAGTCTTTACTTTAAAACTTCAATAACAAATTTGCCTACTGTAAGAATTTATTCTTTTTTAGTTCATCTAGAACTAGTTGAAATGTTAAACTCGATTATTAATAATTTAAAACTACAAGTTATGAAGAAATTTAAAATGTTAATGGGGATGTTTTCTCTCTCCGTGTTAATTAGTTTATTCGCTTCTTGCTCTTCATCCGAAGCTACAGCGTTGGACCAGAATACCAAGAAAGCGGCTTTGTCTGCCTTGAATCCGAAGGAACGATTTTTAGCTCACATGGAGGCGGCATCTGTTAATGTGAAAAAAGGAGAGAAGCCTCATCTGAGTATGGAACAGATTAATTTCTTGGCGCAATCGGCCAAGAGAATGCTCAAGGCCGAAGGCATGTTTACCAAAACTATGAAAAAACTGGAAAAACAAAATCCGGCTGCTTTAATCTTAACGGGCACAATATACTTGGAACTGTCGAAGAGCATGGAGGCGCAAGCTAATAGCAACGCCACATGCAAAGACAGCACTTCTTGTCTCCCATGTGATACGATCGGGGATCATGGCAGAGAAAAATAACTATTTCTCATCATTTTTCACGGATATTCAACTTTTTGTTGTATCTTTGCCAAAAAATAGAAGTAGTTAGGCTTATGGAAGGTAGAAAATATCCACTTGGAATACAAACTTTCGAGAATATGTGCCAACGGCAGATGGGCGCATAGATATGGTATTGTTTACCAAGACTAGCATCTATGTCCTCGAATTGAAATATGAGCAGGATGCTCAGGTTGCTATACGGCAAATCTGTGACAAAAACTATGCGGCGGCTTTTGCGGAAGATGGCAGAAAGGTATATAAGGTTGGCATTAACTTTTCAGCTGATAGGAGAAGCATAGACTCCTGGCAGATTATTTCATGCTAGAGATGTTCTATCAATATTTGATGAAAAAGAGGCGAGTAACTTGAGATGTTGGAAAATGCTTAAGCTCAATACAAATATAATGAAGTAAAAGCACTACCTTTGCATATAATAATAACCGTCCCAAGTCCCAGTCCATGAGCCATCAGAAGAATATTCTCTGTCGCAGCTGCACAATCCTGTATCCAGAACTCTTGTTCCCATCCATCCAATGCTTTGTCTAGGTCTCCGCAGACCACGATGGCGAGTGGTGCTTCCCTCACCATGCTGGCGTATGGGCTGAACGAAGGTATCTTGTCCAGCATCTTTCGGTCATTGATGACCACGAAATGCCACGGCTGCTTGTTGCAAGCTGATGGTGCGGCCATGGCTGCGCGTAGCAATAGTTCTATCATCCAGACAAGATTATAGAGACGGTGAATCGTTTGGTCAATCCACTGGACAATGCCATCAACGAAAAGTGCTCTCGCATCAAGGCTGCCTTCTCAGACTTGATGGACGAGTACCAAGCGGACTATTACATCATCAACAGCCATATCAAGCGCCATCAGGGAACCTCCACCAAGCTTTGGTTTGAGAGGTTGAAAATCATCAACCTCCCAAGAGAACTTGTTGTCATGGAGATGGCTTGATGAGGTCTATCTTGGGGGATGACTGTCTTATTCTGTGCAATCAGATTGCTTTAAATGCTAAAAGCGAAGCTTTATTGGTAGT
>DHMZ01000036.1:0-132 GCA_002406055.1 Spirochaetales bacterium UBA4629 | reverse complement strand
ATTGGTAGTTTATGAAGAAAAAGTGGCAAAATTGCCAAAAAATCTTCGTGAGATAGTTATATTTTAGAAAATATTTGTATCTTTGCGAAGAAAAAGTGGCAATATTGCCAAAAAATCTTCGTAAAGTTTATA
>DHMZ01000047.1:1505-18514 GCA_002406055.1 Spirochaetales bacterium UBA4629 | reverse complement strand
CTATAAAAAAGTTTTTTAGATTTGAGGCTAAATGATGGATAGAAATAAACTTTTATTGGATAAAGAATTATTAATACCTACATCTTCTTTTGATGAAAAAGGAGGTTGGGTTGTCGATAACGAATTCATCTTGAATAACGGAGCATCCTATCTTTTGGCACATGGACTGGGTACGCCAGTTGAAAACGCAAAAAAAACAATAATTGTTAAGAAGTCTGGTTATTATCATATCTATGCATACACATATAATTGGGTTTCTCCTTGGCATAAAGATCTTTTTCCTGGATTATTCCAGGTTAATATTGGAGATGGTTTAACTCCAAAACTTGGTAAAAGCAATTCCTGGTCATGGGAAGATGGCGGAAAGCTATATCTAGAAGAAGGTGAGAATACTGTTGAATTAGTTGATTCTACAGGCTTTGAAGGCAGATGTAGCTATATATACATTTCTGATAAACCTAAAGATTTAAAGAATGGCAAAGACGAAATCTGGAAACTCTATTTCGATATGATTCTTTCAAAGAAGACTCAATCAAAGTTTAATTTTGATTTAATTGTTATTGGTGGTGGTATATCTGGAATGTGTGCTGCTACTGTTGCTGCAAGAAATGGTTTAAAGACAGCTTTAGTTCAAGATAGAGCTATAGTTGGAGGAAACAACTCTAGTGAAATTAGAGTTTGGCTTGGTGGTGGAACAAACTATGAGCCTTTCGGTGGCATTGGGAACATTGTAGGGGAGTTTGAACAGGAGAAAATTGGTCACTATGGTGCAATTAATCAGCCATCCCTCTACGAAGATGAGAAGAAGCTAGCTGTACTTAAAAGAGAGAAAAATCTAACGCTCTTTCTATCTTCTAGTCTAATTAGTGCCTCTTCTTCTGATAATTCTGTAAAAGAAATTACTATTCTAAATATTGAAAAAGATGAATTGAGTATTCTTTCTTCGCCTCTATTTGTTGATGCTACAGGAGATGGAAACCTAGGTGCCTTTGTTTGTGCTGATTATGAAGTGACAACGAATGGTCATATGGGTGTTAGTAATTTATGGCACATAGAGAAGACTGGAAAAGATAGGGCTTTTCCACGCTGTCCTTGGGCTATAGATCTATCAACTGTTACTTTCCCAGGAAGAGGCCAGACGAAAGATATATATGGACACTCTAGGGAGTTCTCTCTTGGCTGTTGGTTCTGGGAAAGTGGTATGACAGAGGATCCTATTAAGGATGCAGAGAAGATAAGAGACATTAATTTCAGGGCAATGTATGGTGCTTGGGATACTTTAAAGAATGTAGATAAGGATTATGATGGCTATGAATTAACATGGTGTAGTCCTATAGCAGGAAAGAGAGAGTCACGTCGTCTTCTTGGTGACATTGTTATGACTAAGGCTGATTTTAAGTATTCTTTCCCTGATGCTTGCGTTGCAACAACATGGAATTTTGATGTTCATTATCCAGATAAGGCCTTTTACGCAGCATTTAAAGAAGGGGATGCATTCTTAACTATGGATTGTAGAGAACCTGTTGATTGGCCATATTTCTTACCATATAGAATTCTATACTCTAGAAACATAAAGAACCTATTTATGGTGGGACGATGTGTTTCTACCTCTCATGATGCTTCCGGAACAGTAAGGGTAATGAGAACAGGTGGTCTTATGGGAGAGGTTGTTGGATACGCTGCTACACTATGTAAAAAATATGGATGTGAACCAAGGGATATATACTCTTCTCACTTAGATGAGTTTATTAAGCTCCTTAAGAGCATCCCAAATAAAGAAGTTAAAAAAGCTGGTAGTACAGTTATATAAAAAATAAACGGAGGAAAGTATGAAAAAGGTTATCGCATTATTATTAGTTCTTTCTCTTGCCCTTTGTGTTTTTGCTCAGGGTTCATCAGAAAAGTCAGAAAAAACTACAGCAGAGACTATAGTTTGGGCTGGATGGTCAGGAGAAGAAGAGGCTTCAAAGGAAATTTTCGCTAAGATGAGAGAAAACTATGAAGCTAAGAGTGGCAACAAGGTAAATTGGGTTGGTTGGACATGGGCTGACACTGCACAGCAGCTTCTAATTCGCCTTCAAGGTGGTGAACAACTTGATATTGCACAGGCAGATATCGGCATCTTCAACACAATTGCACAGACAGGAACTCTTGCAGATTTAAATGATATCTTCGGTAAAGAATGGCTTGAAGAGACATTCCCTGAATCAGCACTCTCTGTTGGAAACATTGATGGAAAACAGCTTGGTCTTCCATGGTCAATGGCTTCTATCACAATGGTTTACAACCCTGAAATTTTAAAGAGAGCTGGTTGGGACACAGTTCCTACAACTATCGAAGAGTTTGAGAAGTGCCTTGCGGATGTTAAGGCTCTTGGTGAAGATATTGTTCCTTATGGTGTTTCTACAAAGGATGCAACAGCTGCTGGAGACTTAATGCCATGGCTGTGGACATTTGGTTCATCTATCTTTAACGAAGATGGTTCTGTTAATCTAGGAGAAGAAGCTGTTGAGACAATTAAGTGGTATCAGAAGCTCTTAAGCAATGGTTATATCAAGATGGATGTTGGTAGAGGTGACGCTAGACAGTTATTTGCTCAGGGTAAGATGGCATTCTATGATGATGCTGTTGTTGCTAAGGGACAGGCTGTTAATAATGGTGTAAAACCTGAAGACGTTGTTAAGGTTTGTTCTGCTATGAAGAGACCTGTTCTTAAGAGTGGTGATAAGAGCCAGTCAACAATGTGGGGTCATATGCTAGTTATCTTCGCTGCCTCTCAGCATAAAGAAGCAAGTGCAGAATTTGCAAAGACTCTTGTTAGCGATGAAATTGCTCTTGAGTATTTTGAAAAGAATGGTATGCCACCTGTAACAAAGAGTGCTAGCGAACTAGAAGAAGTACAGAATGATGCATATCTTAAAGGCTTCATGGAATCAACAGCATCAGCTAGACTTGAAGAGACAGCTCGCTTAAGTAATGCAAGTGAAATTAAGGCTATCATGACTGAAGAATTACAGGCAGCACTTCTTGGACAGAAGACAGCTGAAGCTGCAGTTGCATCAATGAAGAGTAGAATTAGTTCTCTTTAATATTTGTACAAAGGGGTATAATGAAAATGCAAATGATTAAGCAAAAAAATAAGGGTATGTTAACAGATAAGCAAGTTGGATTTTTGCTTGTAACTCCTGGTCTAGCAATCTTTATTGCTGTAATTCTATACCCCTTTATAAGTGCTATTTTAATGTCATTTACAAACAGGACTCTTCTCAGTCCTGTTTATGAAAATGTAGGTTTGAAAAACTACATTAAGCTTTTTAAAGATCCTTATTTCTTAAAAACGCTATTAGTGACTTTGCTCTTTGTTGTAGGCTCAACACTTCTACCATTTACGCTTGGCTTAATATGGGCAATCATTCTTAATGAAAAGTTTAAAGCGGCTGAGTTTTTAAGAGGAGTTACACTTGTAGACTGGATTATCCCTGGTACTGCGATAGGCTTTCTTTGGTCTTGGATATTCAATGGCCAATATGGTGTTCTTAATGGTTTATTATTAAAACTTGGTCTTATAGATGAGGGAATATCATTTTTAGGACAGACATCAACAGCGCTTTTCTGCGTTATTATTGCACGTACTTGGCAGATGCTCCCATGGTACATGGCATTTTTGTTGGGTGGCTTACAAAGTGTACCAAATGACAGAATTGAAGCTGCTCGAATAGATGGAGCAAACAATTGGCAAGTCTTTTGGCGTATCGTACTTCCATCAATGCGTCAAATTGCCTTCTTAGTACTTGCTTTGGGTGCTATAGGAAACTTACAGCACTTTGACCTTCCTTGGACAATGACGCAAGGAGGACCAGCTAGAGCAACAACCACACTATCTATTGAAGTATATAGGACAGCCTTTAAGAATTGGAAGCTAGGAGCTGCGGCAACAGTAGGTACTGTTTGGGCATTGCTCTTAATGATTTTTAGTTTTGTTTACTTAAAGCAAGTAAACGAATCAGAGTAGAGGAGAAAGAGTAAAATGTTTCAGAAAACAATACCATATAAGATTTTTTTCTTTAGCTTTGCTATTATTATCGGACTTTTTGTTTTTTTCCCTCTATTGTGGCTTATAAATACAGCTTTAAAGCCTTCTGATAAAACATTTACGCTTTATTTCTTCACTGGGAAACTAACTTTAAAGAATATATGGGCAATTCTAACAAATAAAACAATAATGAGATATCTACTGAACTCTCTTATTGTTTCATTTGCTTCTTCATTTATGGCAACATTTGTTAGTTCCTTTGCAGCTTATAGCTTCTCTAAATTTCGTTATAGAGGGAGAAAACTTATTATGGGTGCATTCTTAATGAGTCAGGCATTTCCTCAAGCAATATTGCTATTATCAATATATCTATTGATGCAAAAACTAGGACTTTTAGGTTCCTATTGGTCTCTCTTAATAAGCTATGTAGTATTTACACTTCCTGTTGGAACTTGGACGCTAAAGAGCTATTTTGATTCTCTTCCAGACTCTTTAATAGAGAGTGCTAAAGTAGATGGTGCTAAGAACCTAACTATTATGAGAAAGATTGTCTTTCCTATGGCTGTTCCTGGAATGATTAGTATTGCTATCTATGGCTTTGTTTGGTCATGGAATGACTTACTGTACTCTATGACGCTCGTTACTGATCCTTCTAGAAGAACATTAGCACCAGGCTTAGTTATGACATATCTTGGAGAAGCAAGTACCAATTGGTCTGCAATGATGAGTGCATCAATTGTTGCTGCAATTCCTGTAACTATTATATTTGTTTTCTTACAGCGATATTTTATATCTGGTTTAACTAGCGGGGCTGTAAAGGAGTAGCTAGCAATACATGGTGGGGTAATATCTCACCATATTTTTATCAATATATGCTCAAATAAAGAGTAGTTTTAACAAAGAAGATATATGCAAGACTACAGCAAAAATTACCAAACAGGACTAAATAAGGGAGTTTCTAATATATCGATATTACTAAAAATCTATTAATAAGAATAAAACTATGGTATTATCAAAGCATGTTAGAAATGCGAAGGATTATAGAGTTTTCATCTCGTGTTCATACTTATTTATTATCTCTATACATGTTCTTTGCTCTTTTGTTTGTCTTGTTTCTTTACTTTCCAGTACAAGAGCAGTTAGTTAATATAATTACGCTTTCACAGATGGTTATGGGGTGGACAATCTTCCTCGTTGGACTTTGGATTGCACTTGCTTCTATTCTCTGTTCTATTTATTCAAAGGTCTTAATACTTAGCCCAATAGTAAAAACACTAGTTAGGTTTTTGGTCTACTTTTCGATTTCAATCATATTAGACATTATAAATAGTTTAATTACCGGAGGATTTTCCTATGGAATGTAAAGCTCCTATTTATGCTCTTCGTGGTGCTACTACCGTTGAAAGTGATAATAGAGAGGAAGTAATTAGAAATATTAAAGCTCTTTATGAAGCAATTCTTAAAGAGAATGAGCTTGAAGAAGAAGATCTTGTTTATATTCACTTCTCCCAAACAAAGGACATAAGAACAATTAATGCGGCTTCTGCTCTTCGTGCTTCAGGATATGGTCAGACTGTTCCACTTTTTTGCACACAAGAAGCAGATGTTGAGAATTCTCTCAAGTATTGTATTAGAGTTTTAATCCTAGTTGGGCATCCAGAAAACAAGAAAAAAAAGATGATATATCTTGAGCGTAGTAGCGCTCTTAGACCTGATTATCAAAAAGGAAACTGAGTCTTATGATTTACTTAAATAGCGAAAGTTTGAAAAAAGATGCTCCATGGAAGAAGCGAGGCACAGTAGTTTTTCTTTCAGATTTTGGTACTGTTGATGGCGCTGTAAGTGCTATGCACGGCGTAGCTGATGAGGTATCTCATGGCTTAAGGCTTGAAGATTTAACCCATGAAATTCCACAATTTAACATTTGGGAAGCAAGCTATAGATTAATTCAAACTATGCCATATTGGGCGCCAGGAACTGTCTTTGTTTGCGTTGTTGATCCAGGAGTTGGGTCAGAGAGAGAAAGCGTTGCTGTGTTGACTAAGAGTGGTCATATTGTAGTAACTCCAGACAATGGGACTCTTTCTCACATCTCTAAGGGCATTGGTATATTAGAGAGAAGAGCGATAAGTGAAACAACCAATAGACTTAAAAATAGTCAGCGTTCATATACATTCTATGGCAGAGATGTCTATGCCTACACTGGCGCTAGACTTGCAAGTGGCATTATTTCATTCGATGAAGTTGGTCCTTTACTGGATAATAATGTCGTAATGCTAGATATTAAAGAACCAAGAGTTAAGGATGGAGCTGTTACAGGTTCAATAGATATTCTCGATACTCGTTATGGTTCTCTTTGGTCAAATATTCCAGATAAGTTCTTTAATGATAATGGCTTCAATTATGGCGATGACATTATGACAATTATCTACTTCAAAGACAGGATCGTTTATGGTTCTAAGTTAAGATTCTGTCGTAATTTTACTGAAGTAGAGAAGGGCGAGGGACTTATTTATATTAACAGCTTACTCAATGTTGGTGTTGCCATTAACCAAGGCTCATTCTCCTCAACCTATAACATTGGAACAGGTGAGGATTGGCGAATACTTTTCTACAAAGAAAACAAGAAAGCTAAATGAACGGATTGTAATATCTTCCACCATTAACAAAGTTAAGTGAAATGGATATTACAAAAAGAAGTACGGAGACTACTAAAGCTATGTAGTCTCCTTTTTTAAAGCCCTTAAATGAGTACCATGTTCTCTTTTTGCCTTTACCAAAACCTCTAAGGACCATTGCATTAGAGATTATCTCAATTCTATCCATACTTGAAATAATTAGAGGAAAGAGCATTGTTGCCGCATTCTTTAATCTTTTAATCAAGCTTTGCTTCTTAGCTTGCATTTCCAATCCTCTTGCTTGCTGACTGAGAGATATATCATGATACTCTTTCATGATATCTGGAATGTATCTAAGAGCAAGAGATACAGAATATGCTATCTTGTAGCTTAGACCTATCTTGTTTAAAGAAGAAGCAAATTCACTTGAGTCTGTTGTTGATACAAAAAGCATTACAAGAGGTATTGTTGCTAGGTACTTTAAGATAACATTTAATTGATAGAAAAGCTGTTCTGCTGTTATTGTCCACCTTCCAATGCCATTAAAAAGCACTGTCCTGTTATTGTATAATTCAACACCATGTTCTGGAGAGAAAACATAGATGAGAAGGTTGTTTAAAATCATAAAGACGAAGGTGAATATAAACAGGACCTTTACTTCTCTAAATTTTATCTTCGATACTTTAAACAAAACAAAAGAGAGTATGACTAAGAAAAACAAGAATCTAGTGTCGAATGTAGTCATTGCCGCAAACGAAAGAAGAATTAGGCCCGAAAGCTTTGTTGCACCACTTAGGCGATGAATAGGGGATACTTTGTCGATGTAATTAAAGAGATTGTTCATTTTCTTCTTACCTCCCTATCATATTGAATAAAGCGCTTAATGAATTCTGTATCGTTAAGTGAGCACATAGAAGCAAGAAGTGAGAGGCTTGTCTTCTTTAAGCTTGCTTTTTCTGTGAGAGTTGTATTTGTTAAAATCTTTTCAGGGCTTTCGTCTGCAATTTTCTCTCCATCTGTGAAGACAACAGCTCTTGTGCAATACTCAAGCATTAAATGCATATCATGGGTGATGAGTATTATAGTAACACCTTTTTCATTGAGACTCTTTAGGAATTCCATAATGTCTGTATAGTGTCTGAAGTCTTGCCCGGCAGTAGGTTCATCTAGAATTATTATTTCAGGCTTCATGGCTAATATTGTTGCTATAGTTACTCTCTTTTTTTGACCATAGGAGAGGGCACTTATAGGCCAAGATTTAAATGGTCTGAGGCCACAAATTGTTAGTGCTTCCTGCACTCTCTTTTCAATTTCTTCGTCACTCAGGATTCCTCTAATTTTCAGGCCTAAAGCTATTTCGTCCTTAATCATTGGCTTTGTTATCATCTGATTTGGGTTTTGCATTACATAGCCAATGTGGTCAGCTCTTTCTTTTATTGAGAGTTCATCCAAGGAGCGACCTAATAAAGTAAGCGTACCTTTGTCTTCCTTTTCAAAGCCACAGATTACTTTACTAAAAGTGCTTTTGCCTGCACCGTTTTTTCCAACAATACTCATCATCTCCCCACGTCTTAGCGTAAAGTTTATATCCTTAAGAGCTTCTTTCCCTTCTGGATATTTGAATGAGAGGTTTTTTATATCTAAAAGGATTTCTCCTTTTTCTTTTTCGTTTTTATCTGGAATATTTTTAAACCAAGCTTCTACAGCTTTCTTATCTTCATCTGAGAGAGAAAGCGTATCTATTCGTCCTGGTCTCATCTCCTTAGTTATTTTTACGCCTGCATATTTTAGAGCAGTTACGTATAATGGTTCTCTAATGCCATATTCGATTAAATCATTTGAAGAGAGAAGCTCATCAGGTGTCTTATCTGAAATAATTCTTCCCTCTGACATGAGTATTACTCTATCAACAGGGCGATAGAGCACATCTTCTAATCTGTGTTCGATAATTACAATTGTGGCATTCGTTGTTTTATGTAGTTCATCAATGAGCTCGATTGTCTTCTTGCCACTTAAAGGATCTAGGTTAGCCAGTGGTTCATCAAAGAGGAATATCTTTACTTTATCGACCATAACGCCAGCAAGAGATACTCTTTGCTTTTGTCCGCCACTAAGAGCTTGAGGAGAAGAGTTTAGATATGCTTCCATGCCAACCTTTTTGGCAGCTTCTAAAACTGCCTCTTTCATCTCTTTTAGTTCGACTGAGTCATTTTCAAGAGCAAATGCGATATCTTCTCCAACAGTTAGGCCAATGAATTGGCTATCTGAATCTTGTAGGACTGTGCCTGTTATTTTCGATAAGGAAAATATGTCGTAGTCTTTGTAGCTTTTTCCATCAATGAGTAAGGAGCCAGTAATATCACCTGAATATGATTCAGGAATAAGGCCATTAAGCGTGTTAGAAAGAGTACTCTTTCCACATCCTGATGGACCGCAGATTAATATCTTTTCTCCCTCATATATTTTTAGGTCAATATTAAACAAAGTAGGTTCAGCTTGAACCTTATATTTAAATGAAAAATCCTTGAACTCAATAATTGGATTAGACACTTTTCCTCCAATAAAGACAAAATGCCTCCCTTTCGAGAAGCATTTTGATTAAGAATAGTTTTAGTTTTCTTTCTTTAAGCTTCCAGCTTTTGGTTTAGCTGCAGAGT
Organism: Spirochaetales bacterium UBA4629; assembly: GCA_002406055.1. Classification (GTDB taxonomy): domain Bacteria; phylum Spirochaetota; class Spirochaetia; order Sphaerochaetales; family Sphaerochaetaceae; genus Ornithospirochaeta. The sequence continues at coordinate 9,206 of DHMZ01000047.1, read as the reverse complement.
AAGCCGCACAGAGTAGTGTACCAACAATAGCTGTTGTGACGATATTTGCAATACCACCTACAAGACCCTGTAAGAATACTTTGTTAGCTGGTTCAGCATAGATGATGATATCAAAGAGTGGAGCGATAAGTCCCCATGCAATAATATGAGCAATAACTTGAGCGATATTAAAGCGAGCGATATCTTTGCCCTTGAAACTGTTCTCAATGTCTAACTTATTCATCAATAGTCCCATGATTAAGCCAGCAACGCCAGAAGCGATAACCCAACTCCACCAAATTCCCCAACCATATGAGAAGTCGATTAAAGCATGTCCAATAAATGCAATAAGACAACCAGCAACAGGTCCAAATAAAGCAGCCATAAACGCAAGTAAACCATACTGAATGGAGATGTTTGTGTTAGGTACTGGACTTGGAATAGCGACAAATCTACCTAAAACGAAGAAAAGTGCAGCACCAATAGCAATTGCTACAATTGTTGTGATAGGACTTTTTTTATTCATATTTCCTTCCTTTACTAAGAGACAGCTCTCATTAGCGATAATAGTATCATATCTTTCCTTCTGTTTTGACAACAGATGAAAGAGTTGAACTCTTTACTTTTTCTTACTTAAGATACTTTTCAAACCATGCTGTGATTTCTTCTAGTCTCTTCAGTCTATTAGATGGCTTACCACTTCTGCTCAGTTCATGTGTTTCATCATGGAATAAGACAAACCTTGAATCGACACCAAGCTCTACGAGTGTGTTATACAGTTGATAAGCTTGCTCGACTGGGCATCTATAATCCTTATCTGAATGAATGATTAGAGTAGGAGTAGATGCATTAGTAATTATTCTTTCCATTGGAGAACGATGATACATGCTCTCTAAATCTCTAAAGCTAGCATTGCATTGATCTTGTGCAAAATATGGCCCTATATCACTTGTGCCAAAGAAGCTAATCCAATTGTAGATTGACCTCTGAGTTGCAATAGCTGCAAAACGATTTGTGTGACCCAAAATCCAATTGGACATAAAGCCACCATAGCTTCCTCCAGTTTCGCCTATTTTTCTAGGATTAATTGATGGATACTTTTCAAGTACTGCATCTGTAAATGCCATTAAGTCAGAGTAATCTATTGTGCCGTACTTACCTCGGATGTCTGCAAAGCAGTCACCATGCCCGTCAGAGCCTCTTGGGTTGGTCCAAAATACGAAATATCCCATATTGGCCCAATATTGCATTTCGTGCATGAATACTGTCCCGTAGACAGTTTTAGGTCCACCATGAATATCCAAAATAGCTGGATATTTCTTATTCTTGTCATAGTTGTATGGTTTAATGACCCAGCCAACAAGTTTAACGCCATCATTTTCGTATCTAATCTCTTCTGGTTTAGCAACGTACTTTCCCTTTAACACTTTGTCATTAAAGTGAGTAAGAACACCATTAAGAGCAGAGTAGAGTTCTTGTAGCTTTTGTTTTCTTAAGCCAATAAAGTAGAGCTTTCCTTTGTGAGAAGAGAGACAATCTATGCTACCTTCTTCCTGGACAACAGCTTCAATTTTTCCTCTTGCATTTATTCTATATATAAATGAGGAATGTCCAAGAGTTGTTGTGAAGTAGAGCCAAGAACCATCAACAGTTGCACTTGAGCCACCCTTTAAGCGAACATCGCTTCCGACAGATGAGTATATAGCTTCACCCCATTTAGTAAGCAATTTTGCCCTTCCATCTACAATTGTATAAAAATCTGGGTTCTGGTTTATTCCGTGTTCTTTTAAATCAGAAGCGAGTGCAATAATTGATTCTCCAATAAACCATGCGCCAGAAACGCTTAATTGACCAAGGGGAAGAGCTATATACCATGAACCATCTTTAATAGATACAACTCTTACTTCTGTTGTAAATTGCATCTTAGCGCTAACTCTAGTTTCGCCAAGAACAATAAGTTTTGTTTTATCTGGACTGAGAGTATAAGAATCAACAGAGAAATCATCATTAAAGACTTTTGTAATCTCTTTATCCCTAATTATTGCTAGGCGTTGCCTTCTTCCATTAATAAATCCACCACCATTAAGATAAAAAGAGCTTTCTTCAATTTCTTCATAGTCTTTTATTTGTTTAGCTCTTTTAGCTCTTTCTTCGCCACTCAGGCTTTCAAGACGCTTATCAACATAGTAGAGAGCAACTAATGTTGATTTATCAATTACGTCAAAGCGTGTGATAGCTTCATCGACAGTTAAGAAGGGGAGAGCTTCTCCTCCGTCTAATGGAAGACTATAAATAGTACTCTTTAAGCTATTTTCTTCCTTCTTTTCTTCGTCACTTCTTTTTGCAAGAAAATATAGTGATCCTTTGTATGTAGTGAAATAAGAGGCTTTACCATCACTTGTAAGCTGTCTTACTTCTTTTCCTCTTAATGTGTAGAAATCACTGTAATAACCACTCTTGTCTTTTTTAGCTTTGCTAACAGTAAAAAAAACACCATCTTCTGAAACATTTAATCCAGAAAGATAACAATAGTCTAAGAAATCATCAATTTTTAACTGTTCCATGATTAAAAGTTTATTTGTAAGCTCAAATTCATTCAATGAATGAGCCAAAATTAAACTAAGAAAATCGAAATATAATAATGAAAAGTGAAAATTTTAAGACAAACTTTCTCTCAATTGAGAAGAAAGTGAAATTTAGGCATAAAAAAAAGAGCTAAAATTAGCTCTTATTTTAAAGCCGCCTGTCGGATTCGAACCAACGACCCCGAGATTACAAATCACGTGCTCTGGCCAGCTGAGCTAAGGCGGCATACCTAAGTACGAGAGATACTATAAAATAATCTTCAAAATAAAATCAAGTACCTTTTAAAAAAAAGTGAAAAGTATAATTAAATTAGATGACAAATAGCGGTTATTTATGTTACAACTTTATCTTGTCAGGTCAGATATTTGACAAAGAATGATGCAATTTGTATATTATGGCTTGGTAGCTTGAATTATAAGTCGGAGGAATATAGATATGCCAGGTAACGTATCAAAGAACGCTCATCGTGAAGGTTCTAAAACTCTCCTCAGCAAGTGGGGTGGCGTCATTAAGATGAAGAGTGTTTTCGAGAATGGTAAGCTTCGCCATGTTGCTTATTGCGAAAAGACAGGTAACACAGCTCGCAAGCCTAAGGATTTGATGTAATTTATTTATTGCATGGAAAGGGTGACTTTAAGGGTCACCATTTTTTTTGACCAAAAATTGGGTAAAACAGTTTAGTCTAGTATGCTTTACCGGTTTAAATGTTATTTTTCTGTTAATTTTTCTTGCTTTGTGACTTATTACGTCAGATAATCTGTAGATATAAAAACTTCATGGAGGAGAAATATGAAGAAGATATTAGTTATTGCTCTTTGCTTACTAGTTGCTCTTTCTACTATTTTTGCACAGGGCGCAGCTGAAGCTACAACAACTACAACAAGTGCTGATCCATTAATTGCAGCAGCTCAGGCTGAAGGCGAGCTTGTTGTTTATGGTTCTTGTGAAGAAGAATATCTTGCAGCTGTTTGCGAGAACTTCCAGAAACTATATGGAATTAAGACAACTTACCAGAGATTAAGTACTGGTGAAGTTCAGGCAAAGATTGAAGAAGAGAATGGTAACCCATCTGCTGATGTTTGGTTTGGTGGTACAACAGACCCTTATAACATCGTAGCTGCTGAAGGCTTACTTGAAGCTTATGATGCAAAGAATGCTTCTCACATCATTAGCCCAGTTTACAAGGATAGTGAAAATCGTTGGTTCGGTATTTACACAGGTCTTCTTGGCTTTATGTATAACATTGACGAAGTTAAGAGACTCGGAATTGAACCTCCACAGGATTTTGCTGATCTTATAAAGCCTGAATATAAAGGTTTAATTTGGTTAAGTAACTACAACACAGCTGGAACAGCTAAACTTTTCTTGAACACAATCATTCAGAAGTATGGACACGATGAAGGTATTAAGTTCCTAACAGAACTCGATAAGAACATCCAGGTTTATACAAAGAGTGGTTCTGGTCCATCAAAGAACGTTGGAACAGGTGAGTGTGTTATCGGTATTGGCTTCTTACATGACGGTATTTATCAGATTGTAGATAATGGTTATGACAACATTGGTATGGTTATTCCATCAAGTGGAACAACATTCGAAGTTGGTGCTACAGCTATCTTCAAGGGAGCTAAGCATCCTAATGCTGCTAAGCTTTGGATTGAGTATGCTCTTTCTCCAGATTGTGTTAACCTTGCAAAGGAAAATGGTTCTTATCAGTTCCTAGTTATCGACAATGCAGAGCAGCCAGAGATTGCTTACAAGTTTGGTCTTGATCCATCTAATACAATCAATTATGACTTTGCAGATGCAACAGCTAATACAAAGCAGTACATCCAGGATGTCATGAATGCTATTGCTGCAAGTGGATCAGATACATCTGATGCAAGATTTAAGACTAAGTAATTAGTTTAAGCTATCATTTTATAGGGATGACGGCGCACTATGCTGACATCCCTTTTTAGATTTTTTCTAGGAGGAAAGTATATGGTTAGAAGCCAAGGCGCAGCGCTCGACAGAAAGAAACTCTTTGCAGACCCTATTATGGTCACAACAATTGTCGTGCTTATCGCTTTCCTTACATTATTTATCCTTTATCCATTAGCAATCTTGCTTGTGGATTCAGTTGTAGGCGATGGGAAATTTGGGTTTAGTGTTTTTTCCAGAATTTTTAAAATGCCTACATTCACAACAGCTATTTCAAATACTCTAAAAGTCGGCTTTGTTGTAGGCATACTCTCAACACTTGTTGGACTTTTGTTTGCGTATGTTGAAGTTTATGTTAGAGTCAATAAGTTTGTAGGTGGACTCTTTAAGGTTGTTTCTATGCTGCCTGTAGTATCACCTCCATTTGTTCTTTCTCTTTCAATGATAATGCTTTTTGGTAAAGCAGGTATTATTACTAGATATCTATTAGGTATCTACGATAACTCTGTATATGGATTCTGGGGAATTGCAATTGTACAGTCACTAACATTCTTCCCTGTCTGTTACATGATGCTTCGTGGATTATTAAAAAATATAGATCCTTCCCTTGAGGAAGCAGCAAGAGATATGGGAGCTAGTAGATTTAAAGTTTTTACGACTGTAACGCTTCCTTTGCTCCTTCCAGGACTCGGTAATGCATTCTTAGTTACATTCATTGAGTCTATTGCAGACTTTGCTAACCCAATGATTATTGGTGGTTCCTACGATACTCTTGCAACAACAATCTACTTGCAGATTACTGGTGCTTACGATAAGGCAGGAGCTGCAGCAATGGCTGTTGTCCTTCTTGTTATTACACTTGCTATGTTTGTTGTGCAGAAGTACGTCTTAGAGAAGAAGACAGCTGCAACCCTTACTGGTAAGGCTAGTAGAGCAAGAATGCTTATTACAGACAATAGTGTTAAGATTCCACTAACAGTTTTTTGTTCTCTAATTGCGCTCTTTGTTATTATCATGTATCTTTGCGTTCCAATTGGAGCATTATTCCCAACATGGGGTTATAAGTTCTTCCCTCTAACAGGTAAGTGGTTCAAGCTTGTATTTACTCGTTATAAGGGTTTAAAGGCATTTAAAGACTCATTCTTGTTGTCATTCATTTCTGCACCAATTACAGCGCTATTATCGATGATAATAAGCTATCTTGTTGTAAAGAGAAAGTTTAAGTCAAAGGGCTTTATTGAAGCAGTTTCAATGCTAGCAATGGCTGTTCCTGGAACAGTATTGGGTGTTGGATATATTAGAGGTTTTGCAAGTGGTATCTTCCACACAGGAATTCTTCAAGGTCTTTATGGTTCTGCTGTAATTCTTGTTATTGTCTTTATTGTAAGATCTCTTCCAACTGGTACACGAAGTGGAATTTCAGCTCTTAGACAGATAGACAAATCTATTGAAGAGTCTGCATATGATATGGGAGCAGATTCCTTTAAAGTATTCATGACTGTTACTCTTCCTCTAATTAAGGATTCATTCCTAAGTGGTCTTGTTACAGCATTTGTTAGAAGTATTACTGCTATTTCTGCAATCATTCTTCTCGTTACTCCACAGTTCTTGCTTATTACTGTTCAGATTAACGAATTTGCAGAGAAGGGTGCATATGGCTTAGCTTGTGCATTTGCAACAATACTTATCATCATTACCTATGGTTCTGTTATGTTAATGAATCTCTTTATCAAGCATTTCGGAACTAGTAAGAAACTTCAGGAGGAAAAATAATGGAAAAGGTTAAAAAGGGCGTAAGACTCGAACATATTTCAAAGATATATAAAGATCCAAAGACAGGAAAAGATTTTTATGCAGTTAAAGACACATCTTTAACAATTGAACCAGGTTCTTTTGTAACACTCTTGGGTCCATCTGGTTGTGGTAAAACTACAACACTTAGAATGATTGCTGGCTTTGAAAGCCCTGATGAAGGAGAGATTTATCTTGGAGATGAGGCAATCAATGAGCTCACACCTAATAAGCGTGATACAGCAATGGTCTTCCAAAGTTATGCTCTTCTTCCTCATTATAATATCTTTGATAACGTAGCATATGGTTTAAAGATAAGAAAGCTTCCTAAAGATGTAATTAGAGAAAAGGTATTAAAGATTCTTGATCTTGTTGAACTAAGTGGAATGGAAGAAAGAATGACTAACCAACTTTCAGGCGGTCAGCAGCAACGTGTTGCTCTTGCTCGTGCGCTTGTCATTGAGCCAAGTGTTCTTCTCTTTGATGAACCACTATCAAACTTGGATGCTAAACTTCGTGTTCAGATGAGAACTGAGATAAGAAGAATTCAGCAAGAGGTTGGAATTACAGCTATCTACGTTACTCATGACCAGAGTGAAGCTATGGCTATCTCTGATAAGATTATCATCATGAATAAGGGTGTAGTTGCTCAAATGGGAACTCCTGAAGAGATTTACTATCATCCAGTAGATGAATTTGTTGCTGACTTCATTGGCGAAGCAAACTTCTTAAGAGGTAATTATATTGGAGACGAAGGAAAGTATGGTATATTAGACTTTGAGCATAATAAGCTATTAGTCCCAAAGAAAGAAGGAATGGTACTTGGCGAAAAGTATACAGCTGTATTGCGTCCTGAAGCTGCTAAACTTTCTGATACTGGCTCAATTAGGTGCAAGGTTATAGTATCTTGCTTCATGGGTTCTTATCAGAACTACCACATTACTGTTGGCAATACTCTTATTAAGCTAGAAGATCACAATCCTAAGAACCGCAAAGTATATAAAGTAGTTGATGAGTGTTATCTTAATATAGATGCTGAAGCATTACATGTAATCTAATTTATGAAAGACCTTCTCGTTTGAGAAGGCCTTTTTTCATAGTATAGATATAAAAGCTCCAAGGGCTTTGTAGTCGTTGTAAACAGGATAGACTGGTATTTGATAATAAAGACCTATGCTTACATTGTAGTGCTTTCCAATTTGCAATAGCGTATAGAACTTTGGTCTAAGCATAAGGCCATTATTAGCTAAGAAGATTCTACTATCATCCTGTGGAATCTTTGCATATTGCATATAGTAGCCACAATCTAGTGCAAGGTATGAGCGAGAGATCCATACTTCAATTAACTTCCAAGAGAACATAACGCCTGTTTCTACCATATACTCTAGTGTTGCTCCTCCTCCTTGTCCTCCTAAAGGAGATGGA
>DHMZ01000047.1:0-1317 GCA_002406055.1 Spirochaetales bacterium UBA4629 | reverse complement strand
GCCTCTTCAATTTGAGTTTGCCACCATCCTTTACTTTTTTCTTTTTTTACGACTTCATAGCCACTTTCTTTTAATACATCATTCAGAGTTGCTAGAAAGTCTTTATCGATTGTTGTGGCTTCGGCACAAAGAGTGAATGTAAATAGAATAAGAGCAATAAATATAAAAGCTTTCTTCATTATTTATCCTCCCTTAAAGAAAGTGTGTCTATATAATCATCAAGGACTTTCTCACTTCCTGCATATTTAAACTCATAGATAGAAGCTGTGTCATTAGGATCTTGAGTTATCGTTAGCGATATAGGCCCATTGTTTTTATCACACTTCCAAGAGTAAAAAAATAGGTTTGTTCCCTCTTTTAAAAAACTATCTTTAATCTGGCTTGGAAGAGCATTGTCTTCAAGCTTTAAAAATAGGCTTCCATCGGCCGCAAGAAAAGAGAAAGCACGAAGAGTATAGTCATACTTTCCTTTTACAGTGAATGTGTCATTAGTGCCTGGGATAACTTGAATGAAGAGAAAAGTTGAATCACTTTTAAGAGATAAACCACCTAAATCATAACCTGTTGTTTTATCTTTCAGATAGTATGTTCCAACAATTGGGTTTGGTATTTCACTAGAACATGAAACAACAAAAAGAATTGTTATAAGTAGTATTATTATGTATTTACTCTTTTTCATTAATTACTCCCAACGCTAGGGCTAACTTCTTCGCTCTCTAGTCCATTAGCTTGCCTAACTGTGTATGTTCCTACAAACTTTTGGCTCTTAACGCTGATGTTTTGTAGGCTTATTTCTGCACTATACATTCCTGAGAGGCTAAGTGCACCTGATGCACTTCCATCTCCACTCATGCTTACTTCCATTGTGTATGAACCTGTAGTATTGAGGTATTCAGTTTCGCCAAAGTTTTTATAAATAAAGCTTACGCGTCCACCGAGGCCCTTTACTTCTGCACTATATCTTATTGTTCCATTGAAGAAGTAAGATTTTTCTTCAATGCCACTAGATAAGCTACCTGTTCCAGCTTGCTTAATCTTGTTGTATATAGCGCTATTCTTCCATTTCGCGTTAATATCTTTATCTTTATATGGATAGAGCGATGTTAAGTATGGAGTATCAATAAATTCCCAAGGTTTAAAAGCATAAACTTGCATATGCTCTATGAGCTTTGAGCCCGTAATAGCGCTGTAGCCACTATCTACATCACTCCAAGCTCCACTTCGACCAAGACTGTCATAAGCAAGGATAGAGAAATAATACTTTGTACCAAGAGGCGAGTAAGAGTTAAGACCCTTTATGATGCTTCTGTTTTTATC